>JBDTNW010000301.1:0-2980 GCA_039933575.1 Pseudolysinimonas sp.
TCGGGTAACACCGACAACCCCGACCAGTTGCGCATCGACCTCGATCCGCAACCAGGAACCGACTTCGGGGATGCTGTGCCCGCCGCCTTCGAGATGCGTAATGTGCTGCACGAAGCGGGTCTCGAATCGTTCATCAAGACCTCCGGCAACCGCGGCATCCACCTCTATGCGCCGATCGAGCCGACCCACGAGTTTCTCGACGTGCGGCATGCGGTGATCGCCGCCGGGCGCGAACTGGAACGACGGATGCCCGACCAGGTCACCACGTCGTGGTGGAAGGAGGAGCGCGGCGCGAAGATTTTCGTCGACTTCAACCAGGCCAACCGCGACCGCACCATCGCCGGCGCCTATAGCCCGCGTGCTCTCGCCCATGCCCCCGTCTCGACTCCGATCAGCTGGGAAGAACTGCCTGTCGTCGACCCGAAGAAGTTCACCGTGCGGACGGTGCCCGAACGCCTCGCGGCGGTGGGCGACCCGTGGGCGAAGTTTGCGCAGAATCCGGGCACGATCGGGGTGCTGCTCGAATGGTGGCAACGCGACCTCGACGCGGGTCTGGGCGAACTGCCCTTCCCGCCCGACTACCCGAAGATGCCTGGCGAGCCGCCACGGGTGCAACCGTCCCGCGCGAAGAAGCCGACCGAGTGACCCCCCGGTAGGGTCGAATGATGAACCCGCACCGTCGGGTCGCGGCCGGCCAATTCTTGATCGCAACGATTGGGTGTCGGCAGCGCTCATCCTGACGGGATGCGCGAGCCCCGCAGCCCCCGACGATGAAGCGGCGGATGGCAGTCCGACGAGCGACGTCGCGGCGGTCGGGCTCTTCGACTCCGACGCGACCGCCGCCGATCTCGGGGCCTACCTCGAATCGGCTGGCGTCGATGACGGTGCGGCGGCGACCTGCCAAACCGTCCTGGCCGGGCTCGGCAGCGGAATAGTCTCCGCGTTGCCGGCGACCTTCGGCGACGCTCTAACGGCGAGTTTGCTCTTCCAGAGCGACCCGAACTGGTCGTTCGCCTCGGGCGACGACAACCGCATGACGGTCAAGCTCCGGGACGTAGAGTATCCGGCTGGCGAGACGGCGATCTGCACGTATGCGCTCCCTAACGATTCCTATACGCGTGACGTGGTGGTCATCTTCTCGGACGGGACATGGGGCGAGATCGGCGCCTACTGAGTCGGTCTGCCATTACCCCAGCCAGGACCGCCTGAACCGGCTACAGCAACACGGCGCTTACGTCGTAAGTCGCGGGCACTTCAAGCTGGTCGTAGGTGCACGACGCGGGGTCGCGGTCGGGACGCCAGCGCTCGAACTGCACCGTGTGGCGAAACCGCAGGCCCTCCATCTGGTCGTACCGCACCTCGAGCACGCGCTCGGGCCGCAGGCGCACGGAACGAAACATCCTTCGATAGGGCGCTGCCTAGAGTTTCGGTACCGACATCCACGCGCAGGTGATTGACAGGGCTCTCGGTAGCATTCACTATGGGTGAAGCCCAGCGGTATGCCTTCGATTTGGCTCTCCCACGTGTTTGCTGAGCATCGTTCACATAACGGAGTCCAGCGCATGAACAATTTTTCTTGGCGGGTTCCCGCGACTGTCACTGTCCTATTGCTCGGCAGCGTCTTGTTTAGCAGTTGCGCTGGGGCTCCGGCGGTGACCACTGATACGCCGATTGGATCCGAGCAGTCCGGAGATTCTCCTGGGGAGACTCAGGTGTATGACGGCACTGCGTGCTCACTAGTCAGTCGCAACGAAGCAGCGGACGCCTTTGGCTATGACCCCGGTCCGAGTGAGGTAAAGGACACAACCAGCCCTGGAGCGACATCGTGCAAGTTCGGCAACGCGGATCCCGAATACGTGCAGTGGACAATGACCACTCAGGGAGGTAGGGACGCGTACTTCAAGGTATACAACGGGGCGGCACCCGGCTCGCTTGAGGACCTTACTGGTCTCGGCGAAGCCGCTTACGGGAACGCCAAGTTCGGTTCCGGTTTCTACAACATTGGTTTCTACAAAGGTGATTCGTTCGTGGTGATTGTTTTCTACACCACGAAAGCCGTATCACCCAAGACCCAAGCGTTGAGCTTCGCACAAGCTGCCGCCGATCGACTTACGCCCTAGCTCGGGTGTATTCTGCATCTCTCCTCAACAATTGCGGCCGTGCGCTCGTAGCGTGCGGGCAGACGTCCTCAATCGGTCAGTTTGTTCGGATTCAAGAGTCTGCCACGTGGCCTCCGCCCCTGCATCCCGAACTGGGACCATTCGGACACGGGCCACGACCTGCCCGACGTGGAGCCTTCACCCGACCACTCGCGCCGCTGCTCAACGACTTCGGTACCCATCCCAATCTTCACCTCGTGCTCTTTACCGTCGATGAGTCGACATTCTCTCGCGAGCTCGGGCCGCTGGCCGGCTTCTACCCGTCGGTCTACGCCGGGGGACCGTGGTGGTTTCTCAACAGCCCGGCAGCAATCGCTCGGTACCGCGCCGCCGTCACAGATTCGGCCGGCTTCTACATGACGTCGGAGTTCATCGACGACACCCGCGCCTTCTTCTCGATCATGCCCCGGTTTCGACCCCGATCACCTGGGATGAACTCGGATCGATCGATCCCAAGCAGTTCACTGTGCTGACAGTGCCCGAACGCTTGCGCACTGTGGGGGACCCTTGGGCCACCTTCGCCGCCGCGCCCGGGAGTATCGACGTGCTGCTCGACTGGTGGCAGCGCGATCTCGACGCTGGGCTGGGGGAGATGTCGTTCCCGCCGGACTACCCGAAGATGCCGGGCGAACCGCCGCGCGTGCAGCCGAGCAAGAAGGTCGCGGAGAACTGGGACGAAGACGGCAACCGCGCCGAATAGCGCCCTACTGCAGCACGTCCGCCAGGTCGTAGGTGACGGGTACCTCGAGCTGGTCGTAGGTGCATGACGTCGGGTCGCGGTCGGGGCGCCAGCGCTCGAACTGCACCGTGTGCCGAAAGCG
>JBDTNW010000302.1:0-2971 GCA_039933575.1 Pseudolysinimonas sp.
TCGACGAGCGGTCCGACGTTGTCGAACAGCGAACCTTCGTGAAGGTCGGCGTAGTAGTCGTTGATCTGACGCGCACGCTTCGACGCAAAAATCACCAACTGGTACTTCGAGTCGACCTTCGAAAGAAGGTCGTCGATGGGCGGGTCGATGATGCCGCTGTTGCGATCGGCCATGGGAACGTCTCCTCAAAGATTGCGCGCACCAGAATCAGGGCACTGCGAGCAATTCTACGACCTCGCGCGCCGCTTGGCCGACTTCGCTGTTGACGACTTTCACATCGAACTCATCCTGCGCCGCCAACTCCACCCGTGCCGTCTCCAACCGTCGAGTCTGCTCTTCCGGGCCCTCGGTCCCGCGTCCGATCAGGCGGCGCACCAATTCCTCCCAAGTCGGCGGCAGTAGGAACACCAGCAGGGCTTCCGGCATCGCCTCTTTGACCGACCGCGCACCCTGCAGATCGATCTCGAGCAACACACTCTTGCCGTCCGCCAGAGCCCGGTCGATCGGCGGCCGCGGCGTTCCGTACCGGTAGGCATTGTGCACGGTTGCCCACTCGAGAAACTCCCGTTCGGCGATCATCCGGTCGAATTCGGCATCGCTCACGAAGTAGTAGTGCTCGCCGTCCACTTCGCCGGGTCGGGGCGGACGAGTGGTCGCCGAGACGCTGAGCAGAACATTCGGGTAGGTCTCGCGAATGTGGCGGGAGACCGTCCCTTTGCCGACCGCGGTTGGGCCGGCGAGCACGACGAGGCGACTGTGGCGGCGGCTAGAAGCGCCACGTGTTTCGCGATCCAACAGGTAGTCGCGCAGCTCGAGCCGCTGGCGAACGCCGAGCCCCCCAACACGTTTCGCGGGGGCGATCTGCAGTTGCGCCATCACCCGTTCCGACCGGGTCGGGCCCAGGGTCGGGATGCTGCGCAGCAGTTCGCTGACCCGAAGGGTGGCTTCGGCCGAACCGGGGTCGCCGTTCCAGGCGACCTCGGCCACCTCCAGCGCGCGACGCTCTCGGGATGCGACCTGACGTTTCACCTCGGCGCGGGCACGTCGCGCGGCAACGGCAGCCTGCAACCCGGCAGCACGATCGACCTCGGGAGGCTTCACGTGGTCACGTCACGCAGGTCGGCCACCATCCGGTCGATCGCGGGGGCGAGGCCGTCCGGTCCGGCCGCCAGCAACTCGCGCGAGACATGCACGGCGACCTGACTGGATGCCGCCCCGAACACCCGCGCAAGATCGGATAGCCCGGCACCCTGAGCTCCGAACCCGGGGGCGAGGATCGGCACCCCCGCAAACCGCTCGGGCGTCAAACCGTAGGCGGCAGGATCGATCGTTGCCCCGATCACTAGGCCGCCCGAGCCGGGCAGTTCGCGAACCTCATCGACGAGTGCCGCCGCGACACTGCGACCGTCGGCCCGCGTCGCCGTCTGCGTGATGATCCCTTCGGGGTTCGAGGTGGCAGCCACCACGATCACGCCCTTCTCGAACTCGTCAGCTCGCGCCAGCACGCCCGACAGTGAGCCGATCCCCTGATAGGCGTAGGCAGTCATCGCGTCGGCCTCGAGTGGCGACCCCGGCGAGAGCCACGCCTCGCCGTACGCATCGACCGTCGACCCGACGTCACCGCGCTTGCAGTCCGCGATCACAAAGAGTCCCGCCGACCTGGCCGCAGCGATCGTGGCTTCGAGGGCGGCGTAGCCGCCCGACCCGTGACGCTCGAAGAATGCCACCTGCGGTTTCACGATTCCCGCTCGCCCGGCCACGGCATCCACGGTTCGGAGACCGAATTCGCGAAGACCGGCCGCCGTATCCGGCAGGCCCCAGACCGACAGCACCGACGTATGCGGGTCGATGCCCACACAGAGCTGACCTGACTCCGACAGGGTCGCGAAGAAGCGGTCGGCGAAGGTCATCGCGCCGCAAGCCTCCGTGTCTCGAGACTCCGAGCGCGATCCTTCGCGTAGTCCTGCAACGACCGCACCCGCATGTCACCGTGCTTGATTTCGAACGCGGCGACGGCCGCTGCGAGTTGGGCGATCGTGGTGAACAGCGGCTTGTCGGCCGCGACGGTTGCCGTGCGGATCTCGAAGCCGTCCGCTCGGGCGCTGCGTCCCGACGGGGTGTTGATCACAACATCGATCTTGCCCTCGTTGATCAGTTCGACGATAGAAGGATCGCCCGCTTCGACGGCTTGCCCCATGAAGTACTTGCGTACCGCGGTCGCCCTGATGCCGTTGCGGGCCAACACCTCGGCGGTGCCGTCGGTCGCCACGATCGTGAAACCGAGTTGCGAGAGTCGCAAAATCGGCAGCACGACGGCGCGTTTGTCGCGGTCGGCGACCGACACGAAGACGGTGCCCGACTCAGGCAGCCCGCCGTAGGCGGCATCCTGACTCTTCGCGAAGGCACGCGGGAAGTCGGCGTCGATTCCCATCACTTCGCCCGTCGAGCGCATCTCGGGTCCGAGAACGGAGTCGACCACGTTTCCCTCTCGGGTGCGGAAGCGCTTGAACGGCAGCACCGCCTCCTTCACTGAAATGGGAGCGTCCAGCGGCACGTGTTCGCCATCCTCGGCGGGCAGCATCCCCTCTTTCACGAGGTCGCGGATCGAGCGACCGACCATCACCAGCGCTGCCGCTTTCGCCAGCGGGATGCCGAGAGCCTTCGAGACGAACGGCACCGTCCGCGAGGCCCGCGGGTTCGCCTCGAGCACGTAGAGCACGCCGGCTCCCACGGCGAACTGCACGTTGATGAGGCCCCGAACACCGATGCCTTCGGCGATCTTGCGTGTCGCATCGACGACAGCGGTCTGAACCGATCGACCGAGCGTCACGGGAGGCAGAGTGCACGCCGAGTCTCCCGAGTGGATGCCCGCCTCCTCGATGTGCTCCATGATTCCGCCGACGTACAGCTCGGTGCCGTCGTAGAGCGCATCGATGTCGATCTCGACCGCGTCATCGAGGAATCTGTCGAC
>JBDTNW010000303.1:0-2970 GCA_039933575.1 Pseudolysinimonas sp.
GCGACCCTCGAAGGCTCGTCCGAGGGTGACCTCGTCGGCGTACTCCAGGTCGCCGCCGACGGGAAGCCCCGACGCGAGGCGCGACACCCGCAGGTTGGGCTGCACGAGCAGGCGCGTCAGGTAGGTCGCCGTCGCTTCGCCCTCGAGGTTCGGATCGGTCGCGATGATCACCTCGGTGACCGTCGAGTCGGCGAGCCGCTTCACGAGGGATGCGATGCGCAGATCGTCAGGACCGATGCCGTCGATCGGACTGATCGCCCCGCCGAGCACGTGGTACAGACCGCGGAACTCCCGGGTGCGTTCGACCGCGACGACATCCTTCGCCTCTTCGACGACACAGATGGTCGCCGGGCTGCGACGCGGGTCGCGACAGATCGAGCAGGTGTCTTGTTCGGCGACGTTGCCGCAGATCGAGCAGAACCGCACCTTGTCGCGCACATCCATCAGAATCTGCGCGAGCCGCTTCGTGTCGAATGACTCGGTCTGCAGAATGTGGAAGGCGATGCGCTGAGCGGACTTTGGGCCGATGCCGGGCAGCCGGCCCAACTCGTCGATCAGTTCTTGAACGATTCCCTCGTACACCTCAGTCGTCCAATGCCTCAGTCGTCCAATGCGGCAGGCGGGTCGACTGGCAGCAACGACTGCTCTTCGATGAACGCCGCGCCCAGGATCTCTCGAACCACAGCCTCGCCGTAGCGCGCTTTGCCGTCGGCCGTCGTCGATACGGGCGTGCGCGGCTGAGACGCGGGAGTGGATGCCGGGGCCACCTCAGCGGGGAAACTCGCCTCGGGCGCAGGCTGGGCTTCGGTCTCGGGCGCCGGGGTCTCGACCTTCGGCTTCGCAGGCGCCTGGCGGGCGGTGCTCGGCTTCTCGGCTCCAGACTTCGCCGCTCCAGACTTCTCGGGCCCAGACTTCTCGGGCCCAGACTTCTCGGGCCCGGAGGGGATCGCGACGACATTCCAGTCCGCAGCCGGGGGCAGGGGATTCTCGGCAGCGGGGTTTTGGGCGACGGGCTCCGACGTCGCCTCCGCCAACGGCGCGGGGGTGTCGGTCTCGTGACGGGTCAGGAACTTGACGCGCACTCCGAGCACCCCGTGGATCGCTCCGCGCAGCAGGTCGCTGACGCTCTCACCGGGGCCTTGGGGCTGCTTGAACGACGCGACGTCGGCCTCGGTCGCGAAGGCGACTGTCAGCACATCGCCGTCGAAAGCTCGGGGCGTCGAGGCAGCGATCGCCATCCAGGCGCCGCGCTTGGCGGCCTTCACGATTTCGAGAACCTCGGGCCAGGCATCCCGGACCTGCTGCAGGGTGACTGAGGTGACCGCCTCTTCGCCGGTCTGTTCTACACGGGCGGGCTGGTCGGGAGTCGGCTCATCAGGGGCGGGCTCGTCAGCAGCCAGCTCATCGGGGGCGGGCTGGTCAGAAGCGGGCTCCTCACCGACCGGAGCCGACTCCGCAACAACGGGGGCGGCATCCTCTTTCGCTCGCCGTGCGCTGCGGATGTCGACCGGCTCAACGACCGGACGGTCGGGTACCGCACGCATTGACGGGTGGTCGTCGATTCCGATCCGACGCTCGAGTCGTTCGACGCGGGCGAGGGCTCCGCGCTCGGACTCGTCGGCGGCCGGCACCAACAGTCGCGCAACCATCAGTTCGAGGTGCAGTCGCGGCGAGGTCGCGCCGGTCATCTCGGTGAGAGCCGTGTTTGCGACGTCCGCGGCGCGCGACAGTTCGGCTGCCCCGAATGCGTTGGCTTGAGCCGACATCCGATCGATCTCATCAAGCGGCACGCCGCGCAGCACGGCGGCCGCACCGTCGCGAGTAGCTGCGACCACGATGAGGTCGCGCAGACGCTCGAGGAGGTCTTCAACAAACCGACGCGGGTCTTGCCCGGTCTGAATGACCCGGTCGACGGCGCCGAAAACAGCGCCGGCATCCCGAGCGCCGATCGCGTCGACGACCTCGTCGAGCAGAGCTCCGTGTGTGTAGCCGAGCAGCGAAACGGCTCGTTCGTACTTGATCGTCACGACCCCGTTCGCGGAATCTTCGGAGCCGGCGATCAGTTGGTCGAGCAATGACAGGGTGTCGCGCACCGAACCGCCACCCGCCCGGACGACGAGCGGCAGCACTCCACCCTCGACCTCGACCTTTTCCGAGACGCACATCTGTTGCACGTACTCGAGCATCTGCGCGGGCGGCACCAAGCGGAACGGGTAGTGGTGAGTGCGGCTGCGGATCGTGCCGATGACCTTCTCGGGCTCGGTCGTGGCGAAGATGAACTTCACGTGATCGGGCGGCTCTTCGACCAGCTTGAGCAGAGCGTTAAAGCCCTGCGTCGTCACCATGTGTGCTTCGTCGAGGATGAAGATCTTGTAGCGATCACGGGCCGGGGCGAAGGCCGCCCGCTCGCGGAGGTCGCGGGCGTCGTCGACACCGTTGTGGCTGGCCGCGTCGATCTCTACGACATCCAGAGATCCACCGCCGTCTCGAGCGAGCTCGATACACGAGGCGCAGACGCCGCACGGGGTGTCGGTCGGACCCTCGGCACAGTTGAGGCAGCGGGCCAGGATGCGCGCACTCGTCGTCTTGCCGCAACCTCGCGGGCCTGAGAACAGGTAAGCGTGATTGACCCGGTCGGTGCGCAGCGCGGTACGGAGCGGATCGGTCACCTGAGACTGGCCGATCAACTCGGCAAATGTCTCCGGCCGATAGCGCCGATAGAGAGCGGTGACCACGCTGCCAGAGTAGTCGCCGCACCCGACGCTGGCTGAGGCCCTACAATTGACCCCGGCTCTCCGCGTGGCGCCATCCAGGCCAACTCCCCCAGGACGGAAACGTAGCAAGGGTAACCGGGCTCTGTCGGGTGCGCGGAGGGTCCTTTCAGGAGGATTCGCCTAGTGGCCTATGGCGCACGCTTGGAAAGCGTGTTGGGTGAAAGCCCTCGGGGGTTCGAATCCCCCATCCTCCGCC
>JBDTNW010000304.1:0-2960 GCA_039933575.1 Pseudolysinimonas sp.
GGTTCATCTTCGACAGTCGCGACGAGGGTTCGAAGGTTCGCCTCGACATCCTCAACGACAAAGAAGGTGTCTGGCGTTGCCGCACGACCTTCAACTGCACCGAGGCCTGCCCCCGCGGCATCGAGGTCACGAAGGCGATCGCCGAAGTGAAGCAGGCCGTCCTGCGCGGGCGGCCCGACATCCCGATGCTCGACCTGACAGTGGTCTGAGCCGCTCACAGCTGAGCCGCGAACGGTAGTGGTCCGGCGACCGTCTCCCCGTGGCCGGACCTCCCCCACTCATCCGAGCGATGAGCTGGTGAGGGTCCGGCCCCGCGGAGGCTGGGATCACCGCGGGACCGGACTCTGCCCTCCCGGATGGGTCAGGGAGGACGGGCCTTGCGGCCTCACCCCAAGAGACCGTGCGAGCGCGCGACTATGACGCGGCGTGAGAAACTTTTTGGACGACCGGGAGCCGTGCTGGGAACCGGGGTCAGTGGTTGGTGAGGATCACGCCGACCGTGCCCCCACCTGACGACAATCCGAGGGGCTGCGTCAGCGAGGCGATCAGTCCGTCAAGCAAGCCGAGGACGCGCGCCAGCGGATTCTGGCCGAGCGCGAGGTTCTCCAGGTACTGGTGATCGACCGTCTGCACCAACTCGATCGACGAGAGCCCACCCGGGAAAGCCGCAACGTCAATGACGTAGTGACCCGAGGCATCCACCTTGACCGTCGCGTAGACCGTGCCGGCCGCCTGCGCGACGACGGTGGCGCCAGGCGTTCCGGTGCCGGTCAGGTGCAGCGCGATGTCGGCCGTGACGACCGCTCCGGTGTCGTCGGTGATCGTGTCGATGACCCCGCTCACGGTGTCTCCAACTCCGTTCACGACGCCCGTGACACCGCCCGCGACAACACCCGTTACACCGCCCGTGACATCGCCGCTGAGTACAGTTCCGACGACGCCGTCGCCGTCGCCCGAAGTCGAGTCGCTCTCCGTTTGCGAGGCCGGGTCGGTAGCCGGGTCTTGCTGCTGAACGGCGGCTGGCGGAGAGTCGCCCGCGGCAGTGATGCTCGGCGCGACCCCGAGCGCGACGCCGCCCAGGATCACAGCGACCACGGCGAAACCGCCAACAAGGGCGCCGGTTCCGCTCAGGGTGCCGAGTGAAAGTCCGCCGGCGACGGGTGCGGCGAGCACTCCGGTTGCGGTGACCGCGTGCGGAATCGCGGGCACCGCGATGCCTGCGGCCATTGCTGCTGACGACGGGCCGAATGACGCCAGTAGCGCACCGCCGACCGTGCCGCCCAGAAGCAACGGCAACATGATCAGAGCCAAATGCGAGCCGACCTCGTCAACCTCTTCCGAGACGATCGTGCACTTGGCGCAGTCGGCGAGGTGGGCGGTGAGCCGTTCGTTGTCACGCGGCGTCAGAGAGTGGCGCGCGTTTTCGCCGAGGCGCGAGATTGCCCACTGGCATTCGCCGGATGCCGCAGCATCCGATACGTGCGCCTGCAACCACGCTTTGCGGAGGCCTTCACGAGCCCGGTAGGAGAGGGCGGCGACACCGTTCGCGGTCATTCCCATCAACGGGGCGACCTCGTGCGGGTCCATCCCTTCAACCTCGGTGTACCAGAGCACCGTCTGCCAGCGTTCGGGGAGTTCGCGGAATGCCCTCGCCGTCAGAGTTCGGTCAAGGGCAAATCCCACCGGATCGTCGGGAATGCGCTCATCCGCGAAGTCGTCGATCATGTCCACCTGGATGTCGCGTGACGCGGCTCCCCAGGTGCTCGCGAGATTTCGAATGGTTGTGTAGAGATAGGGGCGGAAAGCCCCGGTGGGTCCGCCGCCCGCCAGCACACGTTGGTAGATACGCGCGTACGCCTCTGAAACGAGGTCGTCAGCGTCGATCGACGAAGTGAACTGGCGGGCAACGCGAGCTGCCGAGCGATAATGACGGAGCCACAATTCGCCGAACGCGCGCGTATCCCCCGATCGCGCGTGTTCGATCAGCTCCGCATCCGAAGTGGTTAGCTTCGAGCTCTGGTCGCTCATCCCCCCTGATCCATTCCCGGGCCTCTCTTTTGTCCCTTAGGGGTGAGAGCAGCGCCAGCGAGAGATGCTTCGCTGCGATGCCCTCAACAAAAGAGACAACCCGTTCTGTCTACTATGACGCCGACAGTCACCCGCTGTTCATCCCCCTATTCGGGGGACAGAGTCAAGATTCCCTCGAAAACTCGGATGTTTCCTAAGGTGTGAACATGTCTCCGGTCGTTCGTACGAAGCATCTGGTCGCCTTGATTCAGCGCCTGAAAGCGGTTCGGGTGTTCGCCCGCTACGCGCAGGATCGCGGTCCCATCTTGGCGAGCGGCCTGGCGTACCAGGCACTCTTCGCGGTTTTCGCGGCGCTCTGGGTGGCATTTTCGGTCGCCGGACTCGTCGTGAGCAGCGACACCAGGTTGCAGGCGGCGATCCTCGGCTTCCTCGCGGAGTCCGTGCCGGGACTCATCGACGACGGAACGGGGTCGGGCGCTATCGATCCCGCCGTCCTGACGGCCGGCTTCGGGTTCAGCCTTTCGGGAGTGATCGCCATCTTCGGCCTGCTCTTCACTGCCCTCGGCTGGCTCAGCTCGGCGCGGGACGCTGTGCGCATCCTGTTCGACCTGCCTGCCGCACCGACCAATGTCTTCCTGCTAAAACTCATCGACCTCGCGCTCGGGCTCGCGTTCGCCGCGCTGCTGCTGATCGCCGCGGTGCTGTCGTTCGCCGGGTCGAGCCTCACGGAGCAGGCGTTGGCTTGGATCGGCGTCGACATCGATTCGGTTCTCGGAATCATCGCGAGCCGAGCCGTCACCCTACTGATCGCGGTCATCGTCTACGCCGTCGCGCTCGCGGGGCTGTACCGGGTGCTCGCCCGGGTGCACGTTCCGCTGCGGATCCTGCGACGTGGCGCACTGGCGGGCGCGATCGGGGTCGCCGCGCTTACC
>JBDTNW010000305.1:0-2951 GCA_039933575.1 Pseudolysinimonas sp.
AGCACCAGGGCGACGAGGGTCGCGATGATCGGCAGAGTGACCGGGGCGCCACCGCCTCCGTTCCAGGCGGGGACGATGTTCGTTTCAATGATGCGCGGTACCAGGTTGACGACCACGACCGCGAGTGACGGCAGCAACAGAGACGCCGCCGCACTGCGAACCACGCTGTTCAGGCCGGCGCGGCGCGTCAAGGTGAGAGTCATGGCCAGGGCGAAAATCGCCGCGTTCGCGAGTGCGGTCTCCCAGGTGCGCTCCGCGACGACCGTCACGACGCCGATCAGGAACGGCACCGCGGTCACACCCAAAACGGCGTACCACAGCCGCGCGGGCACGCGTCGGATCAGGGTCACCACGAGAGCAAAGAGCGATGCGGCGGTCGCCGTGTACGACAACACCGGGATGGCGTCGAGACCGAGCAGATCGAGGCCGCGTGCCGCGACGATGAGTGCGAAGCCGTACCCGATGACGACGTAGACCGGTCGCGCGGGGGCGGGCATCGCGAGGGCGAGAAGTGCGAACGAGGCGACGATCAGCACGCCGGCGGCGACGACCACGCGGTCGTCGACCCAGGAAATCGCGACGAGGTAGAGCAGGATGACGTGCGCCGCCGCGAGCAGTGGGACGCGAGGTGCGAGAGCCGCGGTGCGCAGTCGCGGCACCAGAAGCAGGGCAAGCGAGATTCCCGATGCGATCAGGATGCCGAACACGATTTGTCCGGGCCGAGACAGGCTTGACCAGCCCGGCGCCACAGCCAGGGTCGTGCCGGCGAGCCACGCGCTCAGGATGAGGAAGCCACGCCCCGTACCGCGGGTAGCGCCTGTGCCACCGTTGCTGCTGCGCCGAACTGCTGCAGCTACCGCGAACACACCGGCCGCCGCCGCGCCGAGGCCCAAGATCGCGGCGAGGCTCATGGTGCCGGGAATCAAGGATGACGACCGCGCCATCGGTACCAACCACCACACGGCGTCGCCTGCGGTATCGATTCCGTACCGGTCGCGAGTGAGCGGCGAGAACAACTGGGCAATGGCGAACGCGGTCGCAGGCACCGCCGCCGCGAGCAAGATCGCGAGGCCACCGATTCTGAGCGCCGGTCGCGCAATTGTGCCCGGCCACGGCGTGAAGGCGAGTGCCCCCAGTGCGACTGCGGCGGCGGCTGGTACCAGTGCCAGCATCCATGCCTCGTCATTGAGGTCGAGAGCGAACGGCAGGATGCCGACCGCGGCAACTCCGAGAACTCCAACCGCGACGCTCCAGGCCTTCGCCGCGAGGGTGCGGGTTGCTGCGGCAGCGATGAGGCCGGTGACCGCAAAGACGATCGCGGTGCCGACGTTGCGTTCAACCCGTCCGTCAACCGTGACGAATGGCAGCGCAAGCAGTGCGATGGCTGCGAAGAACGCCGCGAGCGCGACCATTGTCACGCGATCGGCGAGGAGCGGGCTGCCCAAGCGTGACGAGAAACGACGGGCGAACTCGTACCCGACCAGCGCGACCGCGGCGGCGCCCAGGTGCCCGACGATCGTCGACCACGGACCTTCGGTCGCGTACCCGAAGAACGCCGGAACCAGCACAAGTCCGACGAGCCCGAGCCACAGCCAGGTGCGCAGACGCACCAGCAGGGCGATCAGCAGAGTGAACACGGAGGCGACCAGTGTGGAGATCGCTGCGAGTGTCCAGGGGTTCAGGTCGCCGGGCGCGAGTTCAGAGATCGCCCACACATCGAGTGCGACGAACACCATCGCGAGAGCGCCCACCGCTTCGGCGGAGAACTTCAGCGTCAGCCGCGCGAGCAGCCAGGCGAAACCCAAGAACAGCAGTGTCACGATTCCGAGCACGATCCGGCGCGCCGAGAGGTCGACGTCTTGGCTGAAGAACCGGAAGACGATGACGGCGACGGCAAAGAGGGCCGCACCGGCGATCGCGAGCACTGACTGGAGACTGATCTGCGAACTTGCCGTCGCAGATTGGCGAACAGGCGCCGCGACCATCGGTGGGGCCGCAGCCGTCGTTGGGGCGCCAGCCAGCGAAGGCGCACCCATCGGTGGTGGCGCTAGGGCAGCCTTCGTGGTGAGCCGCTCCACGATCTCTTGACGCCGTTGCAGCAACGACGCGGCCTGCGCCGAAACATCGCGCAGTTCGTCGGCGATTGGACCGACGAGGATGGCTCCGCAGTACGGGCAGTATTCCGAGTTGACCGGACCTCGTTCACACCGGGGACAGGTCGTCGACCCGAGCAGATATCTGGCAGCTTGATCACTCCACGGCATGGCGGGAGTCTAGGGACAGCGGATGCGTTCATCGGTCGGGCAGTCCGAAGTTGGGGAATTCGGCCGTGTCCCCAACGGTTGACTCTGGTGACTTGAGTGAGGATGGACCGCATGACCGTGACCGACTCGAGTACCGACTCGAACTCGAATGTGCCCGCCGAGAAGTCACCTGAGGAGCAGCTCGCCTACTTCCACGAGAGGCGGCAACTCGCGGTCACGCAGCCGCTCGGCAGTCTCGCGCTGACCAACACCCAGGTGGTCGACGTCGAGCAGCCGATCTGGGGCGTTCCAGGTCGCTGGGCACCGCTGCCGGCGGGAGAGTCGGGCCTCAAAGTCATCGCCACTGCGGCGGATGGCATCCAGGTGGATGGCGTGCTCGTTGAGGGTGACGCGATCGTTCGTGGCAAAGACGACCCGAACCCGTCGGATGTTGTGTTCAGCGACACCGTGCGCGGGGTCGTCATAACCCAGGCTGGCGGCGGCTACGCGCTTCGAGTGTGGGACGCGAAGTCTGAGGCGATCGAGAACTTCGGCGAAATCGACACCTTCGCGTACAACCCCGAATGGATTGTCACCGCGGCCTGGGCAGAGAACCCTGAGGGCACGACGATGGGCTTCGAGCACGTCAAAGATGAGGACGGCAAGACCGATCCTCGCGAAGAGGTGATCCCCGGCAGCATCCGGTTC
>JBDTNW010000306.1:0-2947 GCA_039933575.1 Pseudolysinimonas sp.
GAGAAGGCTCCTGACGGGGTCGGACGCCTCGACCGGATGGGTCGGGCGGGACCCCTCGATTCTACCGCGTAGCGACCTCTGAAACCGGCGTTTTCGGCGATCTGAGGGCTTTTCGTGGGGCGGTCGACCAGATTTGCCTTCTCAGCCGTAGGTATCGCGTGGACCGCGCCCTGGGATTGCCTTGGGGCCGTGTTTCCAGGAGGGGGCGTGGGGTGCTAGAAAGCGCGCCGTCTCAACCTGGGCTGCGGGAAACCGCTCCGCAATGCTCGCCAGCACGGTCGCGTTCATCAATCGGAGCTGCTGGGCCCAGGCCGTCGAATCGCACTGCACGGTCAATACCCCGTCCTCGATTCCGATGGGTGTCGCGTGCGCCGCGGTGTCTTCCCCAACGATGTCGGGCCAGGATGCCACCAGTTCGGCGCGGGCGATCGGCGACTCCCAGCCGCGCGACGAGGTGACCGCAAGCAGCACGTCGCCGACCCCGCGAGGTTCTCGGCCGAGCCCGTAGGGCTCGCTCGGCGCGGCGTCAGCCGCGCGGCGACGACGTCGGGCATCGGGCGACCTGAGCTCGGGATTTCCGAATGCGCGGCGCAGTCTTCGGTAGACCGAAAGGTGCTCGGGGACGTGCTCAGGTACCTCGTCGGTCACGAGTCCTCCCCAGCTTCCACAGGCCCAGCTTCCACCGGCTCAGCTGCGACCGGATCCTGCTCGAGGATCGCCCCGCCGCTGATGTGCACGGTGCGCACCCGAAGTTCGGGGGGGACGTCATCCAGAACCGCCGCAGTGATCAGCACCTGCTCGTAGTCGGCGATTCCGCCGGCCAGGCGCCCGCGCCGCGATTCGTCGAGTTCGGCAAACACGTCGTCGAGAATCACCACGGGGTCGCCAAGCGCCGAGTCGGCCCGCAGGGTTGAGGCGGCGGCCAGCTTGAGGGCGAGCGCGAACGACCAGGACTCGCCGTGACTCGCGTACCCGCGAGCAGGCAGCCCGTTGAGGGTGAGCACCAGATCGTCGCGATGCGGTCCGACCAGGGTGAGGCCGCGATCCAATTCCGCTCGCCGAACGCGCTCAAGTGCCGCGGCGAAGGCGGCGCGCACCTCGTCGGGACCGGGGAGTGGGATCGCCAGGTCGGTCGATTCCGGCTCGCCCTCGGCGCCGTCATCCGAAACCGACCCCAGAATGCTCAGGCGTGTGGTCAACTCCGCGAGGTGCTGATCTCCGGCGATGCGCCGGTAGGCGTCGGCGACGTGCGGACGGATGCGGTCGATCAGCGCGGAGCGCTCGACCATAATTTGCGACCCGAGATCGATGAGGCGTTCGTTCCATACCTCGAGCGTCGAGAGTTGCGTGTCAGCAACCCGCGCCGCTCGCACCGACTTCAGTAAGGTCGTGCGCTGGCGAAGCACGCGGTCGTAGTCGGCAAAGACACCCGCCATCCGCGGGCTGAGTTGCACGAGAAGTTGGTCGAGGTAACGCCGCCGCCCACCCGGGTCGCCGCGCACCAGTGAGAGATCCTCGGGTGCGAAGAGCACGCTCGTCACGTACCGCGGCACGTCGCGGGTTTTTGCGGCGACCCGGTTCACCTGCGCCCGATTCGCCGACGACCGGTTGAGTTGCACCTCAACGAGGACCGTGCGCTCGGCGTGCTCGAGCCGTGCCCGAATGATCGCCGCATCCTGACCAGAGCGGATGAGCGCCTGATCCGTTGAAACCCGATGCGACCCGAGGGTGCTGAGATACCCGATCGCTTCGACCAGGTTGGTCTTGCCTTGGCCATTGCTGCCGACGAACAGGTTCGGTCCCGCGCCGAGTTCGACCTCGGCGGTGACGTAGTTGCGGAAGTCGGAGAGTGAGAGGTGGGTGACGATCACGGCTCGGCTGTCGGGGGCATGGCGATCAGGCCTTGCGCACCGCGTGCCCGCCGAACTGCTTCCGCAACGCTGCAACTGCCTTCATCGACGGAGAGTCCTTTTGGCGCGAAACGAACCGGGCAAAAATCGCGGCGCTGATGGTCGGCACCGGCACAGCGTGGTCGAGCGCGTCGTGCACGGTCCACCGCCCCTCACCGGAGTCTTCAACGTAACCTTCGATGTCGGCGAAATCTGGGTCTTCTTCGAGAGCCTTCACGAGCAGCTCCAGCAACCAGCTGCGCACCACGGTTCCACGCTGCCACGCCTTGAAGACTCCGGGGACGTCGTGAATGAGATCGCTGCGCGCCTCGAAGAGTTCGAACCCTTCCGCCCAAGCCTGCATGAGGGCGTATTCGATGCCGTTGTGCACCATTTTCGCGTAGTGGCCGGCGCCGACAGATCCGGCGTGCACGAAGCCTTCAGCCCGCGGACCTTCGGGGCGCAGTGCATCGAAAACGGGTAGGAGCTCGGTGATGTCTGCTTTCTCGCCGCCGGCCATGAGGCCGTAGCCGTTGGCCAAACCCCACACCCCACCGGAGACTCCGCAGTCGACAAAGCGGATTCCGGTCTTGGCCAGAGTTGCCGCGTGCACTTGGTCGTCGGTGAACCGCGAGTTGCCGCCGTCGATGATCAGGTCGCCCTTGGACATGAGTGCCGAGACGTCGGAAATCACCTGATCAGTGATCGGGCCGGACGGAACCATCGCCCAAATGATGCGCGGAGTCGGGAGTGCGGCGATCAGTGCGGGCAGGTCCGGCACGTCGGTGACATCGGGGTTGGGGTCGTAGCCCGTGACCTCGACTCCTCCGCGCCGAAGGCGCTCACGCATATTTCCGCCCATCTTGCCGAGGCCGATGAGGCCAATGTGCATCGCGGGCTTGACGTGCTTCAAGGGCCGAGTGGCCTTCGCCATGAGCGTGTTTCCTTAGAACTCAGCGCAGCAGCAGGTTGGGCTGCAGGAGGTACTTGTAATTGTCGGCCCCCGGCTGGTCTTTCGACGACTGGCTGGTGATCAGCACCGGACCCGGCTTGTTCGG
>JBDTNW010000307.1:0-2939 GCA_039933575.1 Pseudolysinimonas sp.
CGGATGTCGCGACCATCGGCATCCTGCAAGAGCGCAGCATCCGCGAGACCGGAATGGTCACCGAGCAGCTGCAACGCGCGCTCGAAAGTCGGGTGCTGATCGAGCAAGCGAAGGGTGTGCTGTCGGCACTCGGCGGGATCGACGTCGAGGCGGCGTTCACTCTGTTGCGCACGTATGCCCGTGACCACAACCTCACCTTGCGCTCGGTCGCCGAGGGCGTCACGGCACGGACGCTCGACGTGCTCTCGACCAGCACGTCGTCCGGCCTCAATCCGGTCGCCTAAACCGCTTTTCACTCCGCAAGCTATTGGGCGCGCGAGGGTGGTACGGTTCGCTCAAGTTGCTCGAGATCCCGGCGACTGCATAGTCCGCAGCCACAGGGGGTTTGAGAAATGTACACAGCACCGTCTGATGAACAGGCGTATGCCGACGAATTTCCGCCGGTCGATGCTTCACGCGGCGAGTTTTCGCAGCACGCGGGAGTCGAGTTCTTCGACAACTTTCACGACTGGGTCACCGACATCCGCGGTGCCAATCTCCGAATTCGTCGCCATGTCTCGCTCGATGCGCCCGAAAACCCGTCGGAGCGCGGCGCCGCCTAGCAGCCTTTCGGCCCGGTAACGTCCTTCGCATGGCGGTCGTTCCGATGAAGCGTCCCGAGTTTCGGGCCTTCGTCCACGACCAGGCGATGACTTACGGGATGCTGCGCGGCGAGTCGGCACTCATCCTGGGCGACTCCCATGTGGTGCTGCGGGCGATGCCGAGCAACATCGTGCAGACGGTCGTCACGAGCCCGCCGTACTGGTCGCTGCGCGACTACGGCATGGACGGGCAGGTCGGGCTCGAGGCTTCAGTCTTCGACTTCATCGACACGCTGGCCGAACTCTTCGACGAGGTGCAGCGCGTGCTGCGCGACGACGGAACCCTCTGGCTGAACATCGGCGACTCTTACACCTCGGGCGGGCGCACCTGGCGTGCCCCCGACAAGAAGAATGTCGCGCGTGCGATGTCGACGCGGCCCGAAACTCCCGACGGGTTGAAGTCAAAAGACCTGATCGGAGTGCCTTGGCGGCTCGCCTTCGCCCTGCAAGAACGCGGGTGGTACCTCCGCTCCGAGATCATCTGGAACAAGCCGAACGCCCAACCCGAGTCGGTGCGAGACCGCCCGACCCGATCGCATGAGACAGTCTTTCTGCTCACCAAGTCGGAGCACTACAAGTACGACGTCGATGCGATGCACGGACCCAACGATCGCCGGCTGCGAACGGTGTGGGATGTGCCGACTCAGCGGGTGGGGGAGGCCAGCGGTCATTTCGCCACCTTCCCCCAGGGGCTCGTCGAACCGTGTGTGGCGATCGGCAGCGAGGCGGGCGACCTGGTGATGGACCCGTTTCTCGGGTCGGGCACGACCGCGCTGGTCGCCGGGTCGCTCCACCGACGATTCGCCGGCATCGAACTCAACCCCGAGTATTTCGAGATGGCGCGGGCCCGGTTGGCGAAAGCAGGGTTTCTGAACCTGTGAGTTTGAGCCATTTCTCCCAGGTTCGTTTCGCGGGCGAAAGGGGTGTACCGTCCTGTCTAGGTGCTCCCGTGAGCATTACGAAGCCGAAGGTCAGGATCCCTCCCGACTTGGCGATCGAAGGTCATTTTCGACCTCTTGTCGTTCCCAGTCGCCCGTTCTGGGCGCATTCGCGACTACGACGTCGCGAACCGAGCGACTCACGTGATTCGCAGACTGTCATCCCATCGCGGCATCCCGTCCTCGGGACGCCATCTCATCAGCCGCATCCCCCTAGGCCTCCAGCCTTGCTGCTCTTGTCCGGTGTTCATCACCAACTGAGAAAGCCAGGCTTCACCATGTTCCACCTCGCACCCGCACCCGCACCAGCCCTGCACTTTCGCCGCCCGCTTCTGATTGCGGTCGGCACCATGCTCGCTGTCGGATCTGCCATCCTCTTCGCCCCGATGGCTGCCAACGCGGTCCCTCAGCCGGGCGATGACGACTTCCTCGGTACCGCCGAGGACTACTCGGTGATCGCCTCTGACACGATCACCGACACCGCGACCCACGGCACTCAGGTCGAGGGGGATGTCGGGCTCACCCCCGGCACCGACCAGCAGCTCGGCGACCTTCAGGTCACCGGCGACATTCACGTCAACGACACCGCCGCCTCGACGGCGGACGCCGACCTCAACACGGCGTACGTGATCCTCGCGAACACGGCACCGACGGATGTTGTCGGCACCGTCAACCTCGCCGCAAACCCCCTCCCGTACGGCCCGGGCGTTTACCGCTCGGCGAGCGACCTTCTGCTGGACGGAACGATCACCCTCTCGGGTGGTGCCGATGACGTCTGGATCTTCCAGGCATCCACCGGATCTCTGACGGTCGCATCGGACAGCGTCGTGCTCGTCATCGGCGGCGCCCAGTCGTGCAACGTGTACTGGCAGGTCGGAAGTTCGGCGACCATCGGCACCAACGCTGAATTCGTGGGAACCGTGCTCGCTGCGACCTCGATCTCTGCAGACACCGGGGCGTCGATCCAAGGGCAGCTGCTCGCCGGGGCCACCAATGCCGGCGCCGTGACGCTCGACAACAACCTGATCACCATGGGCGCACCGTGTGTGCGGGCTACTGAGGCGGAGCGAATTGTCGCCGAAGGTTCGGGCGGTACCGGAGGCACGGGTGGAACTGGTGACACGGCCGGATCGGGGGGCAGCGGTAACACCGTCAGCCACGGTGCGAGGCGGATCTCCAGTGCACCGCAGGTTCTCGCCTCGACTGGCGTCGAGGCACAAACCAGCATGGTGCCCGCCGGCATCGCCGCACTGTTCATGTTGATCACCGGAACCCTGATCGTCGTCGTCCCCCGCCGCCGCGCTGCGCTCGCGCGGGCCAACTAGCGGGGTGCGGCGATCCAGCCGGGGGGCTGGATCGC
>JBDTNW010000308.1:0-2936 GCA_039933575.1 Pseudolysinimonas sp.
GGCACCCTGGTCGCTGCGCTTGGCGCGCGTTTTCGGTGGCAGTCGTACGTCGTCGTGGCGGCGACGTTCGTGGTCTTCCTGCTCAGCGGTGTGCAGCTGGCGGTGCCCGGACGAGCGACCGCAGGCGTCCTGCCGAGTCTCGCCGGCCTTGCCGATCTCCTTGGCGGAGTAGCTCTCGGCTGGAAGCAGTTGCTCACGATCACCCTGCCGGTCGGCGCCTACCAGGCTCTCTTGGTGCCTGCCTTTGTGCTGATCCTCACCACAACAGTCGTGGGCGTCAGCGTCGCGTTGCGCGCCCGCTTCGGCGAACTTGCCGTCATCGCGCCCGTTGTTGCATTTCTCGTCGCCATCGCGTTTGGTTCCGCCCAGCCTCTCTGGCCGGTACCGCTCGCCCTTGGCATGCTCGTCACTGTTCTGACTTTCCTCATTTGGCACCGCTGGCGCCGCCGACGTGAGGCGATCCGAGCGCTGGCGCGGGCGACGCCGGATGCCGCGGGCCACCCGCTCGAGACGGCCGGCGACGGCGTGCTCGGCGTGCGAACGATCATTGCTGGAGGCGTCATCCTCGCCATCGCGGCAGCATCGTCGTTTGGCGCGACTCTGATCGCGCCGGTCACCGGCAGTCGGGACGTGCTTCGTACCGCGATCGAGCAGCCGTTCGACCCGCGCAATTATCCGAGTCCGTTGGCTGGCTTTCGTCGCTACCTCCGTGACGACCGCGCCGACCAGGTCATGATGCGCGTTCAGGGTCTTCCTGATGGCGCGCTGGTGCGCGTCGCCACTCTCGACAGCTACGACGGGGTCGTCTACGCCGTGGGAAGTGCTGCGGTCGACAGCTCATCCGGCACCTTCGTGCGCATCCCGCAAGCCGTCGACCAATCGGCAGTTTCCGGCACGTCGGTCGACGTGAACGTCGAAATCGAGAACTACCGCGGAGTCTGGGTTCCGACAGTCGGCGACTTCTCATCGATCGATTTCGGCGGCAACGATGCGGCCTCGCATGCCGGGTCGTTCTACTACAACGCCACCTCCGGGACGGCCGCAGTTCTCACCGGGTTGTCGACGGGGGACAGCTACAAGTTGCACGCCGTCATCCCGAACCAGCCGACCGAGGCGAGCTTGGCCGACGCCTCACCCGGGGACGCGGTCGTGCCCCGAGTGCAGGGACTTCCCGAGGAGCTCTCGCTCTACCTCGAAGACAAGGTGCGGCTGCTCTCCTCGCCGGGCGACCGGCTGCTCGCGATGCTGGCGGCGCTGCGTACCGATGGCTACATCAGCCATGGGCTGAATCCTGACGAGCCGTCGAGCCGATCGGGGCATGCCGCAGACCGCATCGCGGAGCTGGTGACGGCACCTCAGATGATTGGGGATGCCGAGCAATACGCCGTCGCGGCCGCCCTGATGGCACGGCAACTTGGCTTCCCGGCCCGCGTCGTTTTCGGCTTCGCGCCCCAGAACGGCGTGGTCACCGGCGCCGACGTCACCGCCTGGATCGAGGTCGACACCGCGCAGTACGGCTGGGTTGCCGTGAACCCAGTGCCGGAAGACCGTCCGATTCCCGCAGTAGTTCCCGAGGAGCAGAGCCAGGTGGCCCGTCCTCCGTCGGTCGTTCCGCCGCCCCCCGACCGTCCGGATCAGCAGGTGGATCAGAGCGCTCCCGACAGTGCTCAAGACACCCCGGACGTTCTCGATCCGGTGCTCGTTGCCCTGCTGGGTATCGCGCGCGTCACCGGGATCACGCTGTTGGTGGCGGGAGTGCTGATCGCCCCGTTCCTCGTCATCATCGCGGCCAAGGCACGCCGCCGACGGTTGCGTCGCACCGCGCCGACAGTCGTGCAACGAATCAGCGGTGGCTGGGATGAGTTCGCCGACGCCGTCGTCGATCACGGCTTCACCCCACCACCGGCGGCGACGCGTTCCGAGTTGGCCGCGGTGGCCGGAGGCCTGCCGTCACGCGTCCTCGCCGCTGTGACCGACCGTGCAGTGTTCGCGCCCGAGCTTGCGGAAGCCGTCGACGCCAATCGAGTGTGGGACACGGTTGCTGATCTTCGCCTCACGCTCGATCAGGGGCTCACCCGCAGACAGCGCCTTCGAGCACTCGTCTCGGTTCGCTCGCTCGGTGCATATAGTGTTCGCAGTCTGTTCCGGCGAGAGGCGAGGGAACGTTGAACTGCAAGTTCTGCGACACGGTGCTTCCCGATGGCGCCCTGTTCTGCGGCGAATGCGGTCGAGCCGTGAGCGCGGACGCGACGACCCAAAGCATCCCGATCGTGCCGATCGAAACCCCATCCGAACTGGATGGGACACCCAGCGCAGCGGTGATTGTCGAGAACATCTTCCGCTGCCCGCAATGCGGCGAACCGATCTCTGACGAGGATGTCTTCTGCGGCGAATGCGGCTTTGTCCTCAAACTGACTCCGCCGCCGGGCGTTGCGTCTGAGCCCACGGCCCTGGTCGAACCGGCTGTGACCGCCACTCCGGTCGTCGAAACCACCGCGCGGGTCGAACCCGAGGTGATCGACGAGGCCGACGTCGAGTCCGAGCCCGAACCTGATGATGGTGGGCCACGTCGATCCGTTCCCCCGATCGCGCCATCGAAGAAGTCGCTGCGCAAAGTTCCTGACCCGTTCCCTTGGGGTGGGGGCACTCGCGAGGGTAGCTCCGACCTAGAGCCCACGCGCGTCTCGGCGCCGAGGTCTCTCGAGGAACGCTTCGTGTTGCAGTTCAGCACCGGTGAGAGCATCACGGCCTTGGGCGCGGGGCTGGTCGGCCGCAATCCGTCGTCGCAACCGGGTGAGTTCGTCGACCAGTTGGTCAGCATCTTCGACGCCGGAAAATCGGTGTCGAAGACTCACCTCGAGTTCGGCCAAGACGGCGGTCGGTTCTGGGTGAGCGACCGCTACTCGACAAACGGGTCGACCGTTCGGCAGCCGGAT
>JBDTNW010000309.1:0-2933 GCA_039933575.1 Pseudolysinimonas sp.
TCGGGATCTTCATCGGCCTGCTGCTGTCTTTCCTGCAGCCCAACATCAACTGGACGCTGTTCGTCGCGGCGATCCTGTTCGGTGCGGTGTTCGGGATGTTCTTCCGGCTCGCCAGTTACGCGGTCGCCCGGCGCAATCGCGACTTCGAATCGCAGACCCAGGTGCTCGCGACGAACTACCAGGTTCTCGTCGCCCAGGGTCACCTGGCGAAGGCGCAGGACGTGCTCGCACGCCCCGCGCCCTCGAACTAGCCGACCCTAGCGACGCCCGGCCTTGCGCCGGAACAGCAGCGCGCCCCACACCGTCGCAAATGCGATGATGCCGAGGCTCCAAGCGAGAGCCGCAGGCCAGTGCGGTCCGATGTCGCCGCCCATCAACAGGCCGCGGATCGTCTCGATGAGCGGACTGATCGGCTGGTTCTGCGCGAACCACTGCAGCCAACCGGGCATTGTTGCGATCGGCACGAACGCGCTGGAGAGGTACGGCAGGAACAGCAGGATGAAGCCGTAGCCGCTCGCGGCATCCGGGCTGGAGGCGGCGAGGCCGATCGCCGCGAACAGGCTCGTGATCGCGAGGATGTACAGCGCGACGAATGCGAGCGCGCCCAGCCATTCGACGGGACCAGCGCTCGGGCGGAATCCAAGGAGCAGCGCCACCCCGATTACGACGCCCGTCGCGACGAGGTTGCGCACCAGGCTGGCAACGACGTGGCCGGTGAGCACCGCCCAGCCGCGGATCGGCATAGTGCGGAACCGATCGATGATGCCGCTGGTCATGTCCTGATTCACACTCACACCGGTGGCCGAGGCCCCGAAGCCGGCGCAGAGCAGGATGATCCCGGGCACGACGTATTGCACGTAGTTGCCGGAGGTATCGATCGCGCCGCCGAAGACGAAAGTGAACAGCAGCATCAGCATGACCGGGAGCACGATGCCCATCACGCCAGACTCGACGTTCCGCAGCGAATGCAGCAGAGCGCGCTTGATGAAGACGCCTTCTTCGGTGAACGGGGGCAGTGCGCGGGTCGCATCCGGGGCCAAGGTCGTCATGTCAGTTCTGCTTTCCGGTAAGGGCGAGGAATACATCGTCGAGGGTGGGGGTCGGGAGGCTGAGCTCTTCGCCGACCCGCGACTTGAGTTCGCTGGCGGTGCCGACGGCGACGATGCGTCCGCCATCGAGCAGGGCGATGCGATCGGCGAGGATGTCGGCCTCTTCGAGATATTGAGTTGTCAGTAGCACCGCGGCGCCGTCGTCAGCAAGCGTGCGGATCGCTGCCCACAGTTCGCGTCGACTGCGAGTGTCGAGCCCGGTCGTCGGTTCATCGAGGAATACCACGGGCTTGGCCACGACCAGGCTTAGCGCGAGGTCGAGCCGACGCCGCATCCCACCTGAGTAGGTCGAGACGCGCTTGCTCGTCGCGTCCGTCAACTCCATTCGTGCGAGCAACTCGGTCGTGCGGGCTCGGCTCGCGACGGGCGAGAGACCCGAAAGGCGGCACATCATCCTCAGGTTCTCCTCTCCGGTCAGCAGACCGTCGACTGCGGCGGATTGCCCGGTCAGGCTGATCCGGCGGCGCACCTCGTCGGCCTGAGTGACGACGTCGAAGCCGGCGACGGTCGCGTGACCGGCGTCGGGCAGGACGAGGGTGGTGAGGATGTTGACGAGCGTGGTCTTGCCGGCGCCGTTCGGGCCGAGCAAGGCCACGATCTCGCCTGGACGGACCGTCAGGTCGACGCCATCGAGAACGGTGTGCTTGCCGTACGCCTTCGCGATCCCTTCTGCCTGGATCATTCGATCCCCTTTCGATAGATTGAAATCCCCTACTGTGTAGGGCGCATACTGTGTATGACAGAAACGATAATGCTTAGGATGTACACAGTTGTCAAGCTCGCCGTACCATGCAGGGATGAGCCCCACCGGACTGACCGACGCGGGTGACCCTGACCTGCCCCGCGGTGTCGCTCTTGCCTGGGGGGTCGCGGCGAACCCGCAGCGTGGTCCGAAGCGCGAGTTGAGCATCGAACGCATCGTCGAAGCAGCGGTCGAGATCGCGGATGCCGGCGGACTCGGGGCGGTCTCGATGGCGAGTGTGTCGGCATCCCTCGGGTTCACCACGATGTCGCTCTACCGCTACGTCAGCGCCAAAGACGACCTCGTGCTCCTGATGGGCGAGGAAGGTTTCGGTCTTCCGCCCGAGAGCATCCGCGAGGCGACGGATTGGCGCGAAGGATTGCGGCGCTGGTCGCACGAGCAGATCGCAGTATTCGGTCGGCATCCGTGGTTGCTCGACATCCCGATCACCGGCGCGCCCTTGACCCCGAACAGCCTGGCCTGGCTCGACGCGGCGCTCGAGGTGCTCGATGACCAGCCCCTCGACTCCGAAGAGAAGCTCTCGGTGAGCCTTACCGTGATGGCCCAGGTGCGGTGGTGGGGCACGATCGAACGGGGCAATCGGGATGCCGCTGCCGCGGTCGGGCTGAGTGAGGGCGCGATCGATCGCGACGCCGCTGCGATGCTGCGAACCCTGGTCACCCCGGAGCAGTTTCCCTACCTGCGACGCCTCATCGATGACGGCGCATTTGAGCCCGGGCCCGACGATCCATTCGCGTTTGGACTCAACCAGGTACTCGACGGGATCGCCGGCTACATCGCCACCCGTCCGACCGACCGGGTCCGACCGACCGTCGTTGGCGACGACCTCGCCGTGACCGGCGACGTCAGGGTGCGGGAAGCCGCAAAACACGTACGCGAGACCGAGAAGAATCTTCGTGAGGCGCGCAAGAACGAGCGTCAGGCGCGCACGAACGCACGCGAGCGTCTGCGCAACGCGCGAGGTTAGCGCTTGAGCGCGCGCATCCAGGCTTCGACGTCGTCGACCGTGCGCGGGATGTCGCCCGACAGCAGGTCGCATCCGGTCGCAGTCACGACGACGT
>JBDTNW010000310.1:0-2920 GCA_039933575.1 Pseudolysinimonas sp.
AGAGTTCGCGCTCGACGAGCTTGATGCGGTCGTGCAACCGAGCCTCGGTGTCGCCGGGCAGAACCGGAACGCGGGTCTGCGCGATCACCGGACCAGTGTCGACACCATCGTCGACCACGATCACCGATGCTCCGGTTTCGGTCACCCCCGCGGCGAGCGCATCCCGCACCGCGTGAGCACCGGGAAACTCGGGCAAATACGCCGGATGGGTGTTGAGCAGGCTGGGGGCGAGAGCTGCCACGACCGCAGGAGGGAGCAGCCTCATGAAGCCGGAGAGGATGACGACATCCGGCTCCCACTGGCGGATCTGCGCGAGCAACTCGACACCCCACTCCTCGCGGGAGGGGAAGGCACCGAACGGGACGACAAAGGTTGGGATGCCGTACTCCTCCCCGTGAGCAAGACCGTCCGCATCGCGGTCTGCCCCGATCGCGACGACCCGTGCCGGAAACTCGGCATCTTCGGAGGCCTCCAGAAGCGCTCGGAGGTTCGAGCCACCCCCGGAGATGAGAACGACCAGGCGCAGCACGCGCTCAGCCTACCGGCGCGAACTATCGCCGACGCGGCAAGCGGCCCGCCGCCGCCAAGCCGATGGCCGTCGCGACGGCGAACTCGAGAGCCGCGATCAGACCGACGGCGATCGGGTCGGGGCCGACAACGGTCAGGCGTCCGGGTCCGGCGGCGCCGCCCGACGCCGCAGCGAGGAACCCGAGCAACAATCCGCCGACGAGACCGGAACCTCCGCCGACGGCGGCGATGGCGAGAGGGCTGACGTGCCCGCCGAGCGCGCGGGCAAGGGCAGGCCGCACGGCGACTCCGGTCAGGAACGCCGCAACCACCGGCACCATGATCCCGACGAACCCGAACGGCAGGTCACTCGTCGGCAGGGCGCCGAGCACCGGAATCGCGGGAATCGGACCGAGTGCGGTGCCGAGCGCCGAGACGTGCGACCCCGCACCGATCGCAAAACCCGGGCCGACCAGCCACGACATCGCCCAGATCACCAGGTTGGGAAGCACAGCGACCTGACCCGCGGTCAGCGCGACGCCGCCGATCACCTCGGTGTGCAGGGTTTCGTAGAGGCCTATCGTCTCCGTGAAGTGAACGACGAAGAGCACGGCGATCAGCACCGACGCGACGGCCGCCGTGATCGCGACTGCGCCGATCCCGGCCTTGAGCGCGGCAGCCACGCCCCCACGCACCTCGGGGCGCCAGCCGTCAATCCAATCCCGTACCGAACTCCCGGCCGCCGAGGGATGCCGATCGCGCCCGGCGCGCACTACTCCGATGACAAGTCCGGCGCCGAAAATCGCTGCCGGAAGGATGCTTCCTTGCCACAGCGAGGGTCGCGCTACCGGGTGGAGCGCACTCAGAGTGACGACCAGGGATACCGCAGCGAAGGCAACGAACGCGACACACCCCCCGAGCAGGCGATGTCCGGTCTCGGCAACTCGACCTCCGGCGCGAGCGCCCAGCAACAGGGTGAGCAGCGCGAAACCGAGCAGCGCGATCGTGATCTTCACCGGGTCACCCGCCGCGGGCAACCCCAGTCCGGTCGCGATTGAAGGGTCGAGGGTGAACGTCACATCGACGCCGTGACCGAGGAGCCAGACATCCACCGACGCCCGCCAGAACACCGTCCAATCGGGGTCGAATCCGAAATGCCCGGCCCAAATCGCGGTGAGAGGTACGAGCGGAATCGCGATCCCGATCCCCGCGACGAGCAGAGCTTCGAGGGCCGCGAACAGCGCGGTCAGTCGGCGGGTCACCGCCCGACCCTACCTCGGAGGCGTCAGCACATGGGGTCGGCGCTCGGCACCGTTCCGTCTATGAAATACGCGTCGACCAAATCGTCGATGCAGGACACTCCATGGTCGTACACCGTGTGACCCTCGCCGTTGTAAGTGATCATCACGCCACTCGAGAGCTGCTTGGCGAGGGATACCGCCTGCGCGTACGGCGTCGCGGGGTCGTTCGTCGTTCCGATCACCAGGATCGGCGGCGCACCGGGAGCGTCGAACTTCGTGGGTAGGGTCGCGACCGGGTAGGGCCAGTTCGAGCAGGTGGCCTCAAGCGCTGCGGTGTCGTCGAGCGCGGTGTAGAAGCCCAACGCCGGCGCCTTGGCCTTGATGACGTCGAGGTCTTGCAGCACGTCCTTGTCGTCGGTGCCGAGGGTGCCCTCGTCGCACGTCACAGCCGTGTAGATCTCGTAGCCGTTTCCGGAGTAGTAGCCCGACGAGCGGTTGTTGTAGTTGTCCGCCGCGTCGAAGATCCCCTGGGCATCCCCGTTTTTGAGATCTGCAAGTGCCTGCTTGAGGTCGGGCCAGAGGAACTCTGCGTAGAGGTCTTCGATCAGTCCGGTTGCGGCCGTTGCCGAGTCGAGCGTGCGGCCGTCATCCGACTTGAGGTTCTTGCCGTCCACTGACTTGAGCAGGTCGACGGTCTGCTGCATCGCGTGCTCGACCGACCCGCTAAACGGGCAGTCGGAGCTGTCGAGGCACTGGGCGAGGAAGGCGCGGTAGCCGCTCTCGAATCCAGCCATCTGGGTCGCCAGGGCGGAGAGGTCGTCGACCAGCGGGTCGACCGCACCATCCAGAACCATCCGGCCGACCTTGGTCGGGAACAGCTCTGCGTACATCGTGCCGAGGTAGGTGCCGTAGGAGTACCCGAGGTAGGTCAACTTCTCGTCGCCGAGCACGGCGCGGATGACATCCATATCGCGAGCGACGGATGCCGCGTCGAGGTGCCCGAGAAGGTCGCCGGTGTTCTCTTGGCAGGCCGCGATCCAGTCTTTCTGGCGTGCAGTCAGCTCATCGACCCACGCCTGCGTGCCGTAGGCGGCTTTGAAGGTGCCGTAGAGAAGTTCGTCCTGCTTGCTGTCGTCGGTGTAGCAGGTGACCGGGCTCGACTGCCCGACACC
>JBDTNW010000311.1:0-2915 GCA_039933575.1 Pseudolysinimonas sp.
TTGCGCGGCACGAGGGTCACAACGGTGCCCGCCTTGCCGGCGCGACCGGTGCGGCCCGAACGGTGGAGGTACGCCTTGTATTCGTCGGGCGCGTCGGCCTGGATGACCAGTTCGATGTCGTCGACGTGGATGCCGCGGGCGGCGACGTCGGTTGCGACCAGCACCGTCACGCGACCACTGGTGAACTTCTCGAGCGCCCGGGTGCGACGGGACTGAGTCAGGTCGCCGTGGATGCTTTCGGCGCGGATCCCCGCGTCATCCAAAAGTTCGGCGAGCTGCTCGGCGAATGCACGCGTGCGCGCGAAGACCAGCTTCTTGCCCGGGCCAGCGGCGAGTTCGATCAGCACGTCTTGCTTGTCGCGCTGGTCGAGCAGGAACGCAATGTGACGGATGTCGGAGGAGGCCTGGTCTTCGCCGGCGATCTCGTAGACAGCCGGGTCAACGAGGAACTCCTCGACGAGCGAGGCAACACCCGAGTCGAGCGTGGCCGAGTAGAGCAACTTCTGCCCACCCTCGGCCGTGCGCAGCAGGAGGTCACGTACCGGCTCGAGGAATCCGAGCTCGCACATGTGGTCGGCTTCGTCGAGCACCGTCACCATGATCTGCGAAAGGTCAAGGCGACCCTGGCTTACCAGGTCGCCAATCCGACCCGGAGTGCCAATCACGATGTCGACGCCGCGGGACAGCGCGCCGGTCTGGCGGGCGTAGGGCACGCCGCCGTAGATCTGGGTGGTGAACAGACCGACGCTCTGGGCGAGCGGCTGAATCGTGCGGTCGATCTGAAGCGCGAGCTCGCGCGTCGGGGCAAGGATCAGCGCGCGCGGGGCGCGGCCCGGCTTGCGCCGATCGGTCGAGCCCTTCTGCGCCTGAAGCAGGCGCTCGACGAGCGGAGCACCGAAAGCGATCGTCTTGCCCGAACCGGTCTTACCCCGACCGAGCACGTCGCGACCCTCGAGCACCGACGGAATCGTCGCTGCCTGGATCGGGAACGGGGTCTCGGCGCCGAGGTCGGCCAGGGCACGAACGATGTTCTGGCCGAGGCCGAGTTCGCCGAAGCCCGTGCCGGTCACATCGGTGACGTCAACGGCTTTCGCCTCGAGACGAGCGAGCACGACGTCATCTTGGTGGTGCGCGGGACGCTGCTCGCGGTCACGGTCGAACGAACGCGGGGCGCGCTCGTCGCGGTCGAATGAGCGTGCCGGACGGTCGGCGCGATCGAACGTGCGTGCCGGACGGTCGGAACGGTCGAACGAACGCGGGGCGCGCTCGTCCCGGTCGGAGGAACGGGCGGGACGCTCGGTGCGAGGCGCGTACGCGGGACGCTCCGTGCGAGGTGCATACCCTTCGCGCGCGGGACGGTCGGTGCGAGGCGCGTACGCCGGACGCTCCGTGCGAGGTGCATACCCTTCGCGCGCCGGACGATCGGTACGCGGAGCATACCCTTCGCGCGCCGGACGATCGGTACGCGGAGCATAGCCCTCGGTACGGGGGGCGTAGCCGCCTTCACGCGGAGCACGGTCGGTACGAGGGGCGTAACCCTCACGGGCCGGACGCTCGGCGCGGGCCGCGTAGCCGCCCTCGCGCGGAGCACGGTCGGTACGGGGGGCGTAACCCTCACGGGCGGGACGCTCGGTACGAGCCGCGTAGCCGCCCTCGCGGGGCGCGCGGTCAGGCCGAGCGACGTAGCCGTCCGACTTCGTGCGCGGCTCCCAGTTGGGACGGGTGTCGCGGCCGCGCTCGACGTTGTCGCGACGCTCGCCGGCATCCGCCGAACGCTCGCGAACCGGCTTGGAGGCGGTGCCGCCTCGCGGACGCATCGCGGGGTGACCCTGCGCTGCGCGCTGTTCGGTGCTCCAGCGCGCCTTCTTGGCGCCGGGGGCTCCGGTTTTGTTGGAGGTTGAGCGCGCTGACGCACTCTTCTTGGGTGTGGGCATGACTGTGTCTTCCGTTTGCTCTGTTCAGCGTGCGGCGCGCGCCGAAGCACACGCCGAGAACCCGGGCATACGTAGACCGGGGCCGTTATCCTGAGGAGTTCCTCGCCCATCGACTGATGTGACGATCCGGCCCGCTCGACGCAACAGTGAAGCTCGCGGATGAACCGCGTGTCGAGAGCCGACCTACCGACGATACCCGAAGCTCGCCACTTGCGACAGGGGCAGCTTCCGGCGAGTCCTACGCGGCGATCGGATGTGCCCGCCGGTTGAGAGCGCTGCGCACGACCCAAATGACGAGGGCGGCAACCACCGCCACGAGACCGATCGACGCGACAAGCTCACCCGGCCGGGCCGCAGCCGACTGAAGTGCCGTCTGCAGATCTGCGGGACCGGTGACGACGCCGTCAATCGCGAGACGAATCGTCACCCACGCAACACCGGCCGCGACCAGCACGGCACCCCCGATCGTGAGCACCCGCGTGACTACTGACGGCCCGAGGGTCGGGTAGAGCGCACGACGTTCGGCCGCGCCCTCAACAAGTGCGTAGAGCGACGGCAGGACGATCAGGGTCAGCAGCGTCGATGACAGCAGCCCACCGATCACCACAATCGCGAGCGGCTGCGAGATGAACCCACCGTGCCCGGTCAATCCGATCGCCATCGGGATGAGGGCGAAGATCGTCGCGAGCGCAGTCATCAGGATCGGCCGCAAACGTCGAGCAGCCCCGTGGATGACCGCTTCAGGCACAGTCATCCCTCGAGCCCGGTATTGGTTGACGAGGTCGATGAGCACGATCGCATTCGTGACCACGATCCCAACCAGCATCAGCACCCCGATGATCGAGGGCACACCGAGCGGGATGCCGGAGGCGAGTTGTAGCAGGATCGCACCGGTCGCGGCGAACGGCACCGAGACGAGCAGCAGCAGCGGCTGACGCAGGCTGCGGAAGGTCGCGACCATGACCGTGTAAACGATCAGGA
>JBDTNW010000312.1:0-2899 GCA_039933575.1 Pseudolysinimonas sp.
AGGTCCCCGGTGAGTTCGCCCCTGTGAATAACTCCGTCGTGACTCAGGTGGCGAGGCGTCGCAGCAGCTCGTCGTGCAGCATCCCGTTGGTCGCGACAGCGGACCCGGTGTGCAGCGCTTCGCCGCCGTCGGCATCCGTAAACCGGCCGCCAGCTTCGCGCACGATCGGCACGAGCGCGGCGATGTCCCACGGCTTCAGGTCGAACTCGGCGACGATGTCGATTGCGCCCTCGGCCAGCAGCATGTACGCCCACAGGTCGCCGAATGCCCGCGTCCGGCGCACAGCACGGCTCAGGTCGATCAGTTGGTCGAGGCGGCCGGCCTGGTCCCAGTGCTTGAGGCTGTTGTACGAGATCGTCGCATCGCTGAGATCGTCGATTCCGCTGACCGAGATTCGGCGCGCCTCGCCATCACCCTCCTGCGCCCAGGCTCCGTGACCGGTCGCGGCCCACCAGCGCTTGCCCATCGCTGGGATGCTGACCACCCCGACCTGCGGGATGCCGTCGATCGCGAGTGAGATCAACGCGCCCCAGATCGGAACCCCGCGTACGAAATTGCTGGTGCCGTCGATTGGGTCGATGATCCACCTGCGCCCGCCGTCGTCGGTCGTCGCACCAGCGCCGAACTCTTCGCCCAAAATTGCATCCTCGGGTCGTGCCTCGGCCAGGTGCTGGCGGATGACCTGTTCGACGCGCGTGTCGGCATCCGTCACCTGCGTGCGGTCGGGCTTGAGTTGCACGTCGAGGTCTTGGGCGCGGTAGCGGTCGATTGAAATGAGGTCGGCTTCGTGAGCGAGCACGAGGGCGACCGCGAGGTCGTCGGCGAGGGTGAAGGTCACGCCGCCAGGCTACCTACTCCGCGCTACCCGGCGAGAGTCGTCAGCAGGCGTTGGAGCGAGTCGACACGCGCGGCTGGGAGGCGACCGTCGGCGATTGCGGCGTTGAGCTCGCAGTCGGGGGCATCGGGCAGGTGGGTACACCCGCGCGGGCAATCTGCGGCGACGACAGCGAGGTCGGAGAAGGACTTCAGGATGTTGTCGGGGTTCACGTGTCCCAGTCCGAACGAGCGAATCCCGGGGGTGTCGATGATCCATCCTCCGGTCGGAACTCTGAGGCTGACGGTGGATGACGAGGTGTGCCGCCCACGACCTGTCGTCGCATTGACGACCCCGACCGCGCGGTCGGTCCCCGGAACCAGCGCGTTCACGAGGGTCGACTTGCCGACTCCCGAGTGACCGACGGCGACCGTGGTGTGCCCGGCGAGGGCCGGTTCGAGTTCGGCGAGCGGGAAGGCATCCTGGGCGGATCGAAAGATCGGGATGTCGAGGGCGGCAAAGTTGGCCAGGAACGGTTCCGGGTCGGCGAGATCAGTCTTCGTGATCACGATCAGCGGAGAGACTCCGGCGTCGTAGGCGGCAACCAGGTACCGGTCGACGAGTCGCGGACGAGGCTCGGGGTTCGCGGCCGCGATCACGATGAGCAACTGGTCGGCGTTGGCGACGATGATGCGCTCGATCTGGTCAGAATCATCGGCGCTGCGGCGAAGCAGCGTCACGCGGGGGCTGATGCGCACGATCCGAGCGAGGCTGCCCTCGTCGCCGGTGGCGTCGCCCACGACATCCACGCGGTCTCCGGTGACGATCGCCTGCTTGCGCAACTCGCGGGCCCGGGTCGCCGTCACGGTGCGTTCCTCAGCTCCGTCTTCGTCGACGAGCACCGTGTAACGGCCCCTGTCGACCGAGAGGACCCGCGCGTCGACGGCATCAATGTGCTCGGGTCGCTGCTTGCTGCGCGGCTTGTTGCCCTTCGGGTTCGGGCGCACGTGAACGTCGGATTCATCCCAGGCGTCGAAGCCTTGGTCTTCTTCGTCGGGCGGCAGCCAGCTCACGAGGCGGCGATGGCCTTCGTCGTTGCCGCCCACAAGCCGGCGAACTGCGGAAGGGTCTTCGCGGTCGTGGCGATGTCGTCGACCCGCACGCCGGGCACTGCGAGTCCGAGGATCGCGCCCGCGGTGGCCATCCGGTGGTCTTCGTAGGCGCGCCACGGGCCGCCATGCAGCGGGCGGGGTTCGATGAGGAGGCCGTCATCCAATTCGGTGACCTGTCCGCCGAGGGAGACGATCTCGGCCGCCAGAGCAGCAAGCCTGTCGGTCTCGTGACCGCGCAGGTGCCCGATCCCGGTAATCCGGCTCGGGGTGCTGGCCAGGGCGGCGAGCGCCACGATCGCCGGAGCCAACTCGCCGCCAGCCGACAGGTCAAGGTCAAGCCCGGGGATCTCGGCGCCGCCGCGAATTCCGATTCCGCCGTCGACCACGAGCGCGTCGCCGCGCCACGACACCCGCGCGCCGTACCGAGGCAGCAGGTCGGCGAGCATCGCGCCGACCTGGGTCGTCGCGCGCGGCCAGCCCTCGACGGCGACAGTGCCTCCTGAGATCAGTGCTGCGACGAGAAAGGGTGCGGCATTAGAGAGGTCAGGCTCGATCGACACATCGCGTGCGCGAATCGGCTGGTGCTCGACGATCCAGGTACCGGGCGTCGGCGTCTGCACCTCGACGCCGCGCTGTGCAAGGCAGGTGATCGTCATCTCGATGTGCGGCAGGCTCGGCAGGCGCTCGCCGGTGTGCCGCAACACCAACCCGCGTTCGAAGCGGGGGGCAGCCAACAGCAGGCCCGACACGAACTGACTCGACGCCGACGCATCGATCGAAAGTTCACCGCCGGCGACCGACCCCGTTCCGTGGAGGGTGAACGGCATCCCGCCTCGCCCGTCATCGTCGGTTTCGATGCCGAGGCCGCGCAGCGCTTCGATCATCGTCGACATCGGACGGCGGCGTGCCGACTCGTCGCCGTCGAACTCGACGGGACCGTTGGCGAGAGCAGCGACGGGCGGAAGGAAGCGCA
>JBDTNW010000313.1:0-2871 GCA_039933575.1 Pseudolysinimonas sp.
CTGTTCCAGAAAATCCTGGTCGACTACTACGGCACTCCCACGCCGCTGGCTCAGTTGGCAGGTCTGCAGAACCCCGAGGCACGAACCCTCATCGTGACGCCCTACGACAAGGCCGCGCTCGAGGAGATCGAGCGCGCGATCGTGAACTTTCCGAACCTCGGTGCGACGCCGACGAACGACGGCACGATCATCAGGGTCACGATCCCTGAGCTGACCGAAGACCGCCGCAAGGAGTACGTCAAGATCGCGCGGGCCAAAGGTGAGGATGCCAAGGTCGCGTTGCGCAATGTGCGCCGCAAGGCGAAAGACGACCTCGATGCTCTGGTCAAGGAGGTCGGCGAGGACGACCTCGCCCGCGCCGAGAAGGAACTCGACACTGTGACGAAGGTGCACGTCGACGCGATCGACGACGCGCTGAAGAAGAAGGAAGCCGAGCTCCTCGAGGTCTGATGCCCGAGCACGACGACCTGGCGCACACCGCCACCCAGAAAGCACCTGTCAAGAAGCACGGTGCCCTCGACGACTTGGAGCATCGGGTCGAAGAAGCGCGTGCGCAGTTCGACGCGACGAACGAGAAGATCCGCGCGCGCACCGGGCGCAACCTGTTTGCCGCCATCGGTATCGGTCTGATCTTGGCCGGCCTATTTCTGACGAGCATCTTAATCCCCGGGTTCGACTGGATGTTCATGATCATCGCGGGAGCCCTCATCGGGACCGCGGTCTTCGAACTGTCAAGCGCACTACGCTTCGCCGGACGGGACGTGCCACGAGTGGCGTCGACCGTCGTGGGTGTCGGCCTCGTGCCACTGGCATTCTTCTTCGGAATCGATGGTCTCTGGCTCGGCTTGCTGGTCGGGGTCGCGATTGTCACCCTCTGGCGTTTCGCCGAACTGTTGCGCCCGGGCCATCGCACCGGTGTGCGCAGCCTCGTGGCCGACATCGGCGCGGGAGCCTTCGTACAGGTCTACGTCGCATTCCTGGCGAGCTTGTACGTCGTGCTGGTCGGGCTCGAGGGCGGGAAGTGGTGGACGATCGCCTCAATCACCATTGTCGTGATGACCGACATCGGGGCGTACGTGGCGGGGCTCACGCTTGGGCGCCACAAGTTGGCGCCGACGATCAGTCCCGGCAAGACCTGGGAGGGGTTCGCCGGCTCGATCGTCGTGGCTGTCATCTGTGGCATCCTGCTGACCTGGATTGTCCCGGGTCTCGGGGTGCCGTGGTGGGTCGGCGCGATCATGGCAGTGCTGCTCGCCCTGGTCGGCACGATGGGCGACCTCACCGAGTCGCTCATTAAGCGCGACCTCGGGGTGAAAGACATCTCCACCTGGCTGCCCGGTCACGGAGGGTTCCTCGACCGCCTCGATTCGATGCTGCCGGCGGCGGCGGTTGCGTATGGCATCTACCTGGTCGTCACGAGCGTAGGGATCGCATAACACCCCATGGACTACATCGCAGAGCTCTTCATCGACGGGGAATGGCGTGCCGGCAGTGACGGCACCACCTTCGGGGTGACCGATCCGTCCGATGGATCGACGATCACGCAATTCGCGATCGCGACTGAGGCAGACTGCACCGCCGCAGTTGACGCGGCCGAGCGCGCCTTCCCATCCTGGGCGGCCACGGCGCCGCGGGTACGCAGCGAGATTCTGCGCGGAACGTTCGAGATTCTGACCGCCGAGAAGGAGTATTTCGCCGAAATCATGGTGCGCGAGAACGGCAAATCGTTCCCCGACGCGCTGGCCGAAGCGACCTACGCGACCGAGTTTTTCCGCTGGTTCGCTGAAGAGGCGGTGCGCATCCCGGGGGAGTTTCGGCTCTCACCGTCGGGCGACAAGCGCATCGTGGTGACGCGCCAGCCGGTGGGCGTCTCGCTGTTGATCACGCCGTGGAACTTCCCCGCCGCGATGGCGACGCGCAAACTCGCTCCCGCCCTGGCTGCTGGCTGCACGACAGTGCTCAAGCCCGCCCGCGAAACTCCGTTGACCGCGGCATACGTGGTCGATGCGCTGCGCCGCGCGGGGCTGCCGAAGGGCGTCGCGAACCTCGTCACCCCCGTTCCGACTGGTCCCGCGGTCGCGAAGATGATGCAGCATCCGGCCGTGCGCAAGATGTCATTCACGGGGTCGACCGAGGTCGGTCGAACGCTTCTCAAGCAGGCAGCCGACACGGTGATCTCGACCTCGATGGAACTGGGCGGCAACGCGCCATTCCTCGTGCTGCCGGGAGCGGATCTCGACCTCGCGGTGCAGGGCGCGATGATCGCCAAGATGCGCAACGGGGGTTCGGCCTGCACGTCGGCGAACCGCTTTTATGTGCACTCCTCGGTGCACGATGAATTTGTCGCCAAGTTCACCGCCGAGTTAGCGAAGGTCAAGAGCGGACCGGGGCTTGATCGCGAAAACACCCTCGGGGCTCTCGTGTCGATCGAGGAGCGCGACAAGGTCGCCGGACTGGTCGACACAGCCGTCAAGGAGGGCGCGACCGTGACCCTCGGCGGAACCCCGTCGAAGGTGGGCGCGTTCTACCCCGCGACGATGGTCACCGGCGTCACGCACGGCGACACCATCAACGCGACCGAGATTTTTGGACCGGTCACCGCGATCGTGCAAGTCGACGACGTCGACGAAATGATCAGGATGGCGAACGACTCGATCTACGGTCTGATCGCCTACGTGTTCGGCGAAGAGTCGCTTGCGCTGCGTGCCGCGCTCAAGATTGATGCCGGCATGGTGGGTGTCAACCGGGGGGTAGTGAGCGACCCCGCTGCCCCATTCGGCGGCACGAAGCAGTCCGGACTCGGCCGCGAAGGATCCAGCGACGGCATCCTGGAGTACCTCGAGGAGAAGTACATCGGGATGGCACCTTAAG
>JBDTNW010000314.1:0-2871 GCA_039933575.1 Pseudolysinimonas sp.
TCGTCAGCATGCTCCTGGAACGGATCCCCGAGGGGGTCGCCTGGCTCGAAAGCGACGGGGAGCTCGTCCCACGATCGCCCGAGATCCTGCTCGAAGAGACCGCCGCGACCGTAGCGCGCCACGACGACGCGGATGCCGCTGCCGCCGCGTTGATCACCGCCCGCCGTCGCGAGGTGCTGAGGCTGGCGCTCTCAGCCATCCTCGGCGCGATCACGGTCGAGCAGCTCGGCAAGGGGCTCAGCGACGTGAATACCGCGCTGCTGACCGGAGTTCTCGCCCTTGCCCACCACTACGGCGACGGCATCGAGTTCGGCATTATCGCGATGGGCCGATACGGCGGCGAGGAACTCGGCTTCGGCAGCGATGCCGACGTGATGTACGTCTACCGGGCGGCGGGTATCGATGACGAGGAGGCGCAACGTCGCGCCGAGTCGATCGTGCACGAAATTGTCCGACTCACCGAAGACCTGCGCCTACCCCTCGATCTCGATATTGGGCTGCGGCCCGAGGGCAAGAATGGCGCCATCGCGAGGTCGCTCGACTCCTACAAGGCCTACTACGAGCGGTGGTCGCTGACCTGGGAAGCACAGGCGCTGCTGCGGGCTCGGGGGGCGGTCGGGGATGCCGGGCTTCTCGCCGCGTTCGAGTCCCTCGCTGATGAGACCCGGTATCCGGCAGCTATCTCGGAGACCAACGTGCGCGAGATCAAACGCATCAAGGCACGCGTCGAGGCTGAGCGGCTCCCTCAAGGTGCTGATCCGGCCCGACACCTGAAACTGGGACGCGGATCGCTGAGCGACGTCGAATGGTTCGTGCAACTGCTTCAGTTGCAGCATGGCGCCCGCGTGCCCGGGCTTCGCACCACCTCGACCCTGCACGCGCTGTCGGCCGCGGTTGAAGCCGACCTCGTCTCTGCCGAGGATGCCGCGAAGCTCCGGGCAGCATGGATCATCGCCTCGCGCGCCCGGTCTGCGATGACGCTCTGGACCGCGAAGACGGCGGATGTGCTGCCAACCGACCGCCAGCAGCTCGAGGGTGTCGCCCGGCTGATGGAGTACCCGCCCGGCAGTGCGTCCCGGCTCGAAGAGACGTACTTGCGCACCACACGGCTCGCACGCCAGGTGTTCGAGCGGCGGTTCTACGGGGCAGCGCGATGAGCACGCGCTCCCGCTGGTTCGCCTTCCTCGGTCGCACACTGAACCCCGTTGCATTGCGCGGGGCACGGCGGCTAGGTCGCCGAAGCCGAGGGTTTGCGCGCCTACGGCGCCCCGCGATCGTGGGTGCTGCGGCTACTGCGTCGCCACGACTTCCTGTTCCTCCACGTCGCATCCTGAGCCTTCCCGCATCGTTCGCCCGATCAGGGCTTAGCCGGTCGGCGCTTGATTCGGGTCTGAACCAGATGTGCGGCCGTTCCCACCACCGTCATCCCGAGAGCCCCGACCAGGGCGATCAGCACGAAGATCGGAATCGCGCTGGGCAGCGGGTCGGCGCCCTGGTACCCCAGGATCGAGTAGGTCAGCACGATGGTGAATCCGGTGATTGCGCAATCAAGGATGACCAATCCCCAGCTGTGAACGATGAGGCCGATCGCGAGTGCCACCAGGGCCCAGACGATTAGGTTAAACCCGGCCAACGGCGGGACGAAGAACAGGTAGTACGCGACTGCGGCCAGTCCCGCGCCAAGCAGGGCAGCAACCACGACATGAGCGGCGACTCGGAGAGAGCGGTTCATGGGGCCCAGGGTAACCCTCGAGGGGCTGCACGGTCGACCTCTGCGGTCATCGCGACCGGGTAGGGTCCGGGGATGAACCTCTCCGTGCACCTCGCCGACGCTGCCCAGCCTGACCAGTTCGGCAAGGTGAGCGCACTCGGCCTGGGCTGGTCTCAGATCGCGACACCGATGCCGCCGCACGCGCTCGTCGTGTTCGTCGAGTTCGACCCGTCGGATGTCGAGCAGACCCATCCGTTCTCGGTCGACCTCGTCGATGAGGACGGTCAGACGGTCATGGTCGGGGGTGAGCAGGCCTTCCACGGTGAGGGCGGCATCCAGATGGCGATGTCGATGGCGTCGGCTCCGGGTGCCCCTGTTGTGCAGGCGATGGCGTTCCCGGTGCCGCCGGGGATCGCGCTCCCGCCGGGTCGCCGCTGGGCTTACCGCGTAAGGTGTGGCGACGCGTTCGGCTCTGCCACCTTCGCGACCCGCGCCGCGTAGGTCTTACCCGGGAACGCGAAAGGCCGCGCTCCCGAAGGAACGCGGCCCGCGCGTGGTGCTGCTGAAGTCAGACCCCGAAATACAGCTCGTACTCGAACGGGTGCGGACGCTGCGCGAACGGGAGCAGTTCCTTCTCGCGCTTGTACTCGATCCAGGTCTCGATCAGGTCCTTCGTGAACACGCCACCTTCGAGGAGGAAGTCGTGGTCGTTCTCCAGAGCGATCAGTGCCTCGCCGAGTGAGCCGGGAACCTGCGGGATGCCCTTGGCTTCCTCGGGCGGCAACTCGTAGAGGTCCTTGTCGACGGGCTCGTGCGGTTCGGTCTTGTTCTTGATGCCATCGATGCCGGCCATCAGCTGAACCGCGAACGCGAGGTACGGGTTACCGGAGGCGTCGGGCGCGCGGAACTCGATGCGCTTGGCCTTCGGGTTGGTACCCGTGATCGGGATGCGGATGGATGCCGACCGGTTACCGGCCGAGTACACCAGGTTGACGGGGGCCTCGAAGCCGGGGATGAGCCGGTGGTACGAGTTGACCGTCGGGTTGGTGAACGCGAGCACTGCGGGAGCGTGCTTGAGCAGGCCACCGATATACCAGCGCGCGATGTCCGACAGCCCGCCGTAGCCCTTCTCGTCGTAGAACAGCGGCTTGCCGTCGTTC
>JBDTNW010000315.1:0-2857 GCA_039933575.1 Pseudolysinimonas sp.
GACGCGAAGCCGCCGAGCCGCTGCCACCACGACGAGTTCGTGATGACGTCGGGCCGCTTCTCGGAGAGTTCGTTGACCGCGTATCCCGGATGCGCGAGCAGCGACTTGCGCGCATCCCCGGCCGCGCGAAGCCGACGGTCGAGCTCGAACGCGAAGCCGTGCACGGCATGCTTCGAGAACCCGTACGCCCGGAACGGTCGGTATTTCTTCTCGGACATCAGGTCGTCCGCGTCGAGACGGGTCATTGCCGTTGCCATCGAGCCGAGCCCAACGACACGTTCCCGCAGCACCGGAAAGACCAGCGCCGTCAGGGCGAAGTGCCCGACGAAGTTGCCGCCGACCTCAAGTTCGAGGCCATCCTGAGTCGTCTTGCGGGTCGCCGGTGACAGCACGAGGCCCGCGTTGTTGACCAGCACGTCAGCCCCGCCGAGTTCGGCGATCCGGTCGGCCGTTGCGCGCACAGCGTCGATCGAGGTCAGGTCGAACGGTACGTGTTGGATGTCGACACCGGGCACGCGGGAACGGATCGAGGCCATCGCATCCTCGGCCTTCGGGGCATACCGAGCCGCCAGGATGATGCGAGCTCCCGCACCCGCAAGCTGCTCACAGACCCAGTAGCCGATCCCTGTGCTGCCACCAGTGACGACGAAGGTTCGTCCCTCCTGCGACGGAAGGTGAACGGGATCCCAGGTCACGGCTGAGGGGCGATGATCGCGCCCGTCGACGCGATCTGCTCGTGGTGGTGGATCACCTCGGCAACGATGAAGTTGAACCATTTCTCGGCGAAGGCGGGGTCGAGCTGGGCTTCGAGTGCGAGCGCCCGAAGCCGCGCGGTCTGCACCCTCTCGCGCTCAGGATCTGACGGCGGCAGCCCGCGGGCGGCCTTCAGCCGGCCGACTCGCTGCGTCGCCTTGAACCGCTCGGCCAGCAGATGCGTCAGAGCGGCGTCGATGTTGTCGATACTCTGGCGCAGCTCGGCGAGTTCGGCGCGGGTCGCGTCATCCATCTCGGCCATGCGGCCAGACTACCGATCTGTATCGACTACCGATCCAAGCTCGGGGTCGGCGCGGATGCGAGGCGCCTTTCCAGCCCCTCGCGAACGGCTGGCCACTCGTCGATCAGGATCGAGTACACCGCGGTGTCGCGCCAGGTTCCATCGGCGCGCAGTCGGTCACGACGCACGATGCCCTCGAACTTTGCGCCGAGTTTCGCGATCGCCGCGCGTGACCGCTCGTTGAGAGAATCGGCTTGCAGTTTCACCCGTCCGAAGCCGTGGTCGAAGGCAGTACCGAGCATCAACAGTTTCGCTTCGGGGTTCACTGCGGTGCCCCAGACCCGGGGATCCCAGCCGGTGTGGCCGATGTGGGCATGCTCGGCCTCGAGGTCGAAGTCGGCAAGGCTCGACGACCCGACGATGGTGCCGGCGTCGGGGCCGACCGTGAGACGCGCGACGTAGGTGTTGCCGGCCTCGTGCGGAAAGTAGCGCGGCGCCCACTCCGCGTAAGCCGCTTCGTCGGACGGAAGGCCTTCCGGGCCGCCACCGTAACCTCCCGCGAAGACCTCGGGATGCCCCAGTGCGGCCCATAAGCCGGGCAGGTGCTCGGGAGTAAACGGCTCGAGCTGGATGACGCGGCCTTCAAGCACGCGGCGGTCGGGGCGGGTGGCAGTCACCCTGCAATCCTTGCAGCCGCTAGCGTGACGGCATGCAGCGCTTCTCAACTCCACTCTGGCGTCTGGTCGGGGCCGTCGTCGGCTGGTTCGGTTTCACGTTCTGCTTCACATTGCTCTACCTGTCGGCGGGCGTGGTGATGGGTCTCGGCGGCTTCTGTGCGTCCGGGGGTCCCTATGTCATCCAGACGCAGTGCCCTGACTCCGTCGTAGCATTCACGCCGCTTTCGATCATCGTTGGGCTTGTCGTCGTCGGCATCAGCGTCTACCTCTCTCGTGGTTTCGGCACACCGCTCGCCGCCTGGGCTTGGCCGATCCTGTTCTGCGGCCTGGGATACCAGTTCCTCATCAGCGGCTTGAGCGGCGACCTCACCGGAATCTTCCTTGCAGCGATGTTCATCATCATGGGACTCGTACCACTGGTCATCGCATTCCGTGCCGACTGGCGGCCCGTGTTGATCGGCAGCGTGGGCCTCAACGGCCACCCATTCGGCGACACCTCCGCCGCATCCCGTTTGGCTGCGCCGTTCGGGCGTGAGGACGACCGTGAGCCGATCGCGGCAACGTCCACCGATTGGCTGCTCAGCCTGGGCATCACCATCGTCTGCTCCGCCCTGGGCATCTACCTCGCGATGGCGGCCTTTGCCGCTGTCGCGAACTCCGGTCAGCAGTAGGCCAGGCTTACGCTTTTGCCATGACGCCGGACGAGGTAGCCGATCTCGGGCATTTACGTCGAGCGCGTGACTACATCGACCGCGAGTTCGCTCAGCCGCTCGACGTGCCCGCGATGGCGCAGAAGGCGCTCATGTCGCCCTCACATTTCGCCCGCAAATTTCGGGCTGCCTACGGTGAGACCCCGTACGGCTACCTCATGACCCGGCGCATCGAACGTGCGCAAGACCTGTTGCGCCGCAGCGACCTCTCGGTAACCGACGTGTGCCTCGCGGTTGGCTGTACGTCACTCGGTTCGTTCAGCGCCCGGTTCACTGAAATCGTCGGGATGACCCCCACCGCCTATCGGACGGGCGACCATTCCGGTCACGCGCTCCTGCCGCCGAAGATCGTCATGACCGGAGCGCGACCGAGCAGGAATCGAGAAGCGGCTCCGGCATCCCGCCCGTAACGTGGCGGTCATGACGATCTCGATCTCGCACTTTCCGGTCAGCGCCCCCGATGTCGACGCGAGCGT
>JBDTNW010000316.1:0-2841 GCA_039933575.1 Pseudolysinimonas sp.
GAAATGGCGACGATCGAATGCGACAACATGAAGATCAGCCAGGTGGTGCGCAGCACAGCGGCGGAGACATCGCTCTCGTTCGCCTGAAGGGCGACGTTGAACTGCACGATGTTGGTGGCCTGCACGACGAGCACCAGTCCAAAAATCCACCCCGACGCGCGCGCGGGAGCCCCGAGCCCGGCACCACGCCACCGGAAGTCCGGGCGGAAGCGCAGACCGGTGCGGGGCCAGAACAGGATCAGCAGGATGGCCTGCAACACCACTCCCAGGGTCGCGCCGCCGGAGAGCAGGGCGATCTGCGGCAGATCCCACGAGTTTGCAGAGAAGTGGTCAGGGGCGACGCCGTAGATCATCGCGAAGACCACGAGAGTCGCGATCATCACGACGTTGTTCAGCACCGACGCCCAGGCGAACGGTCCGAAGACGCCCCGTGCGTTGAGTACCTCGCCGACCAGGCTGTACACGGCGTAGAAGAAGACCTGGGGGAGGCACCAGTACGCCATGGTGACAGCGAGCTGGAGTCCGCCACCCGACAGACCGCCACTCGAACTGCCGATCGAATACAGCCCGACGACCCACGGTGCCCCGAGGGTGGCAACAACCGTGACGCCGAAGAATGCCACGATGCCCAGCGTCACGAGTCGGTTGACGAACGCCTGGCCGCCGTCGGCATCCTTCGCCGCACGTACGATGTGCGGAACCAGCACCGCCGACAGCAGCCCGCCAGCCACGATCGCGTAGATGTAGGACGGCAACTGGTTAGCCAGGGCAAATGCGTTCGGACCGGCACCTTTTTGACCAACGACACTTGCCAGCAGGGCGGCGCTGGCGAAGCCGAGCACGCGAGAAATGATCGTGCCGGAGGCGAGCCACGCGCTCGCCCGTCCGACAGTGCGGCCCGAATCGCTCGACGCGGTCATTCGGCGGGCCGAGCGGGTGTGCGTGCCGCGGCGGCCCGGCGGCGACGGAGCACCACGTTGCGCACGATCCCGACAGCGAAGACCAGAGCGGCGATCCCGCCGACGATCAGGCCGACGGTTTCCCACTGCGCCTGCAGGTCGACCGGCAGCGAATGTGACACGCCAATCTGTATCCCGGTGCTCGGGCTGGTCAACGTCACCTTGACCTGCACCGCGCCGTTGGTGATCGCCTGGGCGCCGAGTTTGACAACCTTCGACGAACCCGGCTCAACCGTCACATCCTGCGGGCTCTCGATTTGGATGCGGGGCTGCAGCGGGCGCGCGTTGACGCGCACGGTGACCGCAAAATCCAGACTGTTGGAAATGCGGATCGGCAGCGCCGTGTTGCTGCTGGTAACCAGCAGAGGCGTGCCCTCGACGATCGACACCGAGTCGAGAATTTCAGCCGACCGATTCAGGAAAGTATCCGCGCTTGCGGCAAAGTCGGAGTCCCCGTTCTGTACAGCGAACAGGGTGAGCAACTCGAGCCGACGCGGCGCGGTGAGCTGAAGCGGGTCGGCCAGGATGCTCGAAAACGCCCCTTCGGCCCGATCCGCCGAGAAGAGGGCCGGAGCGCGCTGGATCGGGAGGTTGGGGGCACTGTCGACGATAGTGGCCGGCTCTGCGGTCCCCGCGAGCACCCGGGAGAGGCCAACGATTCGGATCGAGGCGCGGGTCTCGACGCTCGCCAGAGCCGCCGCCAGACCGAAGGTGGCTGAGGTCGAGTCGCGATCAAGGGTGAGAATGACGCTGCGACCCGGATGCGCGGCAGCCAGTCCGTCGAGCGCGGCACCGAGGCGATCGGATGCCTGGAGTCGGGTGGTGTCGTCGCCTGCCGCGGTCGCCTGGCGAAGCAGGTCAGAGACTGCGGAGTCCGAGACCAACCCGGCGATTCCCCCGAGGTCGACGTGGGCACCCGAGGTCTCCGAGGCATTCGACGACCTGAGCAGCACGGCGTCGTAGTCGGCATCCAGGTACGCAGGCAGGTCGCCGCTGTTCACCGAACCGGCGGTCGGCCAGGCGATGCGACCGACAGCGTGAGGCCACGCCAACAGTTCGTCGGTGGTCGGATACGACGGCAAGCCTCCCGAGTTGCCCGACGTCGGACTCGGTGTCGGTGTCGGACTCGGTGTCGGTGTCGCGGTCTGCGCCGGACTGAACTGTGCCCCGTCAATCGCAAACCCGAAACCGAGCGGCTGGGCCAGGTCGAGGGCTCCGGCGCGGGCGAACGGCGACAGGTCGGCGTCGCTGTAGGCCAACAGGAAGACGTCGTTTGAGGCGTTCTCGAGCCGGTCGAGCCACTCAAGCGCGGTCGGCGGTGCGGCTGCGCCGAGTACCCGGATCGAGGCCAGGATCATCGGGTCGAGCGCAATCGTCGCGGAGGTCGGCAACGCGGAGTCGAGTTCGCGGGCGAGCACCCCACCGGGTGCTGTCGCGGTCGCCAACGTGTCGGCATCCAGCAGGTTGCCGTCGTGCGGCGGTGCCGTGATCGGAACCACAACGGCGACCGTCATCGGGGCCGTTTCGGCACCCTCAGCAGCGGCGACGGGAGTCGCGACGGTGGCGGCAAAGGCGACGATGAGGAGGGCGGAAGCCGCGACGTGTGCGGCCCGTCTCATCACGGGTTGAGCTTACGGGCTGCCGTCGCGGGGCCAGAATGGGCGCATGGAGAGCGTCGCGGCGGCGATGGACCGCTTGCGCGACCTCGCGAGCCGGCCCGCAGTGGCTGAGTTGGCCGCGCTCTACCAACGAGCTGGGCACGAACTTGCTCTGGTCGGCGGGACGGTACGGGATGCCTTCCTCGATCGAGGGTTGAGCGGCGACGACATCGACCTCGATTTCACGACCGACGCCACGCCCGAGCAGACCGAGGCGATCCTCG
>JBDTNW010000317.1:0-2829 GCA_039933575.1 Pseudolysinimonas sp.
AGGGCGATCCCCGCCACGAGGCCGCACGCTCATGGCTCGATGACGTGATCGCAGGGCCGACACCGGTCGCGTTGCCCTGGGAGAGCCTCATTGCCTTCCTCCGCGTAGTCACACATCCGCGACTCTTCGACCCGCCCGCCACGACCCCTGATGCCCTGCAACAGGTCGAGCGCTGGCTGGCATCCTCCAACGTCTGGAATCCGACGCCTACGTCGCAGCATGGGCGGTACCTCTCGGAGCTGATCACCGAACACGACCTCGCCGGAAACGACATCCACGACGCCCACCTCGCCGCTCTGGCCATCTCTCACGGACTGCGCGTCGCCTCGCACGATGCTGGATTCGCGAGGTTCCCCGCGGCGCGGTGGTTCGACCCGCTCGCCAACTAGCGTCATCTGTCGGAACGTAGCCGGATGCATCCTTGCGATTTTTTCGTTTCGTTGCCAAGATTGAGTACCGGAACGAAAGAGGTAACGTGGCCGCGGCGACGAAGTCCCGAAACGCACTTGACCCCATCAGCCCCGAAGATCGAGACGGAATTTCGCGGCTCTCGCGAGTCATCGAAGATTCCGAGACCCCCGCACGACCCCGGCTCGTCGGCGACAATGGCGATGAAGTCGAACTCCCCGACGAGATCTACCGCGTGCTCTCCATCGTGTTGAACGAGATGAAAGCCGGCCACTCGATCACGATCGTGCCGCACTCCCAACGCATCAGCACGCAGGAGGCCGCGGACCTCCTCGGCGTCAGCCGCCCGACCCTGGTCAAACTGCTCGAAACCGGCGAGATCGCGTATGAGCAACCTGGACGTCACCGGCGCGTGCTACTCAGTGACGTGTTGAAATATCGGACCGACCGACACCAGAAAGCCATGACCACTCTCGACCAGCTCACCGCGGAGGCGAACGAGGCGGGGCTCTACGACACGGCAGCCGCTGACTACGCCCAGGCCCTCAAGGAGGTTCGTTCCGCGAAGCAGGCGACGAAGCGGTCACCCGCGAACCGGTGAACCATGGCGATCTACGCGGCAACGTTGGATGCGTGCGTGCTGGTACCCGTCAGCCTCGCCGACATCCTGCTGCGTCTCGCCGAGAAGCAACTCTTTCGCCCTGTCTGGTCGGAGCGCATCCTCGATGAAGTTCGTCGGACACTCCGAATCGTTCACCCCGATCTCGATCCTGCCGCCATCGAGCGGCGGATCTGGCACATGACCGAGACATTTCCGGGCGCGGTCGTGGGCAATCACGACCACCTCGAAGCGGGGCTCGAACTGCCGGATCCCGCCGACCGGCACGTGTTGGCCGCAGCCCTGCGCGGCCACTGCCACGCGATTGTCACCGCGAACGTGCGCGACTTCCCCAACGCGTATCTCGCAACTATGGACATCGAGGCCGTGACAACGGATCAGTTTCTGCTCAATCAACTTGACCTCGCGCCACGGCAGGTGTTGGACAGCATCCGGGAAATGGCAGCCGCAACTCGACGCCCCGCGAGGTCGACGGATGAGTTGCTCGAAATCCTCGGGCGCGCCGGCGTCGCAGGGTTCGCGGATGAAGTGGCCCAGCGACTTGATTGACCGCGCCACCGGCTACGCGTCGCCGGTCGGGGGTCGCGGCTAGCGTTGCTCGCATGTTCCTCCGCAACGACCGCGTCTACTACAGCGCCACCGACCTCAAGGGCGCGGTGGAGTGCGAGTGGGCACTCATGCGGAAACTCGACTCCAAGTTGGGCCGCATCGAGGCGGTCGAAGAGGTCGACGATCCGATGCTGGTCAGGGCTGGCAAACTCGGCAACGAACACGAGGCACGGGCGCTCGACGACTACAAACTGAAGTACGGCGACGGGGTTGTCGAGATCGACACCCATGACGCTCGGGCCGACCCCGCCATCCTGCGCCAGGCGCGTGACGAGACGATCGCAGCCCTGCACGACAACAAGGCCGTCGTATTCCAGGCGACCTTCTTCGACGAACCGGAAGACTCCCGTATCGGCTTCGTCGGGTTTGCCGACTTCTTGATCCACGACGAGACGGCGAACGCGTACCAGGTGTGGGACACCAAACTCGCACGCAAAGCACGCGTCACGGCGCTCCTCCAGCTCGCGGCCTACGCCGACCAAATGCGCAAGTTGGGCATCCCGGTCAGCAACGACACGTACCTGCTGCTCGGCAACGGGGAAGAGAGCAAGCACGACCTGCGAGACATCGAACCCGTGTTCCATGACCGGGTCGCCCGGCTCATCGAGATGATCGAGGCACGGCTCGAGGACCCGAATCCGATCGAGTGGGGCGCCGAGGGCTACACCGCCGACGGACGCTGCGACTGGTGCGCGCCCGAAGTCGAACGCACCCGCGACGTTCTGCTCGTCGCCGGCATGAGATCCACCCAGCGAAGCAGGCTCAACGCCGTCGGCATCCACACCATCGATCAGTTGGCAGCCAGCACGGGAAGCGTCGACGGCATCGGCGACCACGCGTTGCAGAAACTGCGGGATCAGGCGCGGATGCAACTCACCGCACCCGACCACGTCGAGGGTGAAGCGCATGAGGTGCTCTACGAGGTCGCGTCAGCGTCGGCACTCGCCGCACTACCGCCCCAGGACGAAGGGGATCTGTTCTTCGACTTCGAAGGGGATCCGCTGTGGACCGATAACGGCACCGACTGGGGCATCGACTACCTGTGGGGCGTCGTGACCCTGGAGCCCGAAGAGAAGTTCACCGCCTTCTGGGCACACGACCGGGCGGAAGAGAAGCAGGCGCTCATCGACTTCCTGGGGTTCGTGCAGGAGCGGCGCAAGCAGCATCCCGGACTGCACATCTACCACTACGCC
>JBDTNW010000318.1:0-2817 GCA_039933575.1 Pseudolysinimonas sp.
CATCCCGCGCATTCTCTTGGCCGGCGCGGTCGGGCCTCTTGCCGGTGCGGCGGGTTGGCTGCTCGTCGATCGGTTGAAGGTCGTCAATCGCTCGGTAGTTCGCTCGCTGGCATTCGGGTTCTTTGCCGGAATCGCGGCAACTGCATCCGGGGCAGTCACAGTCTCGTTCCCGTGGTCGGTGGTCGTTGGCGCGCTGGCCGGAGTCTTTGGGGCGCTGATCCACTCGGCTCGGGGGGTCTCTCGCGCCGGGATCGCCACTCGATGGGGACTCACCCTGCTCATCGCCGCAGCTGTCGGGTTTCTCGCTCCACCGATCGCGGGCGACACCGTCGGCGTGCTGTTCAGCGCTCAGGTTGGGGTGTTGAACACACCTCTGCTGGCGTTCCTCGGGGTCGCGGTCGGATCATTGGTCGTATCGGCGCCGGCCTGGCTGCTGCTGAGGCGTCAGTCGAAACCGACGCTCGCCGTCGCGGTACCGCCCGAGCCCGGCTCGACCGAATGACGATTGAACCGATCACTCGCGACGCGCCACCCCTGCCGGGTCGCACGATCGCGAGCCAGCGCTGGAGCGATCTGACCTTCCTGCACTGGCGCGTCGACCCCGATCGCGTCGCGCCGCTTCTTCCGCCCGGGGTGCGGCCCGACCTGCACGACGGCACGACCTGGGTCGGACTCATCCCGTTCCTGCTCGATCGGGCGACGTTATTGGGCAGCCCGTCGGTGCCGTACTTCGGGTCATTCGTCGAAATCAATGTGCGGCTGTACGGCGTCGATGCCGAGGGGCGACGTGGGGTGATTTTTCGCTCGCTCGAGGCATCCCGACTCGCGGCCGTCATCGCGGCCCGCGCCACTTTCGGGTTGCCCTACTTCTGGGCCTCGACCGGGATGTCGCATGACGGCGACCTCGTGAGCTACCGATCCAAGAGGCACGGCGGCGGGCCGACCAGCGTCGTCGTCGCGAAGCCGGGGGAGCTGATCGAAGCAGATCCGCTCGCCGACTTCCTCACCGCCCGGTGGGGGATGTTTGTCGCCCGAGGCGGTCGCACTCGTTTTCTGCGCAACGAGCATGCGCCGTGGCAGGTGCACGCGGCAGAACTTGTCGACCTCGACGACCACCTCGTGGCGGCTGCGGGACTTCCCGGGGTCACCGACCGCGCACCGGATTCGGTGCTGTTCTCGCCCGGGGTCACGACGAGATTCGGTGCTCCTGTCCGGGGCCGGGGATAGCCTGCCGCGATGACGCACCACGACGGTTTCGCTGGAGCTTCCGCGCATCGCGAGAGTGTCAGGCTGACCGGACTGCGCTCGCGTGCCGTTCCGGGTCCGCGCAGCGCGTCAGGGGATGCCGAGAACTGGCGACGAGGCGCTGTGGGCGAGCGGCTCGTCGGGCGCGCGCTTGAGGATCTCATCTTCGAGGGAGTCCGCGTCGTGCACGACCGACGCATCCCAGGGTCGTTGGCGAACATTGACCACATCGCGATTGCGGCAACCGGCGTCTACGTCGTCGATGCGAAGAGTCACGTCGGACGTCCGCGCGTTGACATCCTGAGCGCGACGGAGCGTCGTCTGTACCTCGGGCGGGAGGATGCCACCGATCTGGTGCGCGGGGTCCAGCGGCAGGTGCGGGTGGTCGCCGAAGTGCTGGCCGACCCTGCCGTGTCGGTACGCGGCATCCTGTGTTTTTCCGGAGCCAAGTGGGATCTGGTGAACGGTTACCTGGTCGACGGAATTGGGGTGACGTCGCTCGACGGTCTTGCCGACCTGCTTCGTCTCCCGGGATTGCTGGGCCAGGTCGAAATCGACGATCTCCACGGCCGGCTCAGCCGTCATCTCGACCCGGCCTGAGGCCACGCGGCGGGTGATGCTCACACAATGGTGGGCGATACCGGACTCGAACCGATGACCTCTTCCGTGTGAAGGAAGCGCGCTACCAACTGCGCCAATCGCCCGCGGCCTCCATCCTGCCACACGGCTTAGTAGGCTGACGCAATGTCCGAAGCGCCCCCTCCGCCGTCAGTGCCGTCGCAATTTGCACCTGGTTACGCAGCGTTCGCGGTTCCTCTTCCGCGCAACTCGGCGCCGATGATGAGCATCATTGCGGCGTCGCTCGGTGGGTTGCTCGTGCTGCTGTACCTCCTCGTCAAGGTCACTGCGGCGGCGCTCCAGGCCGACTCCACCGCGTACGCCCCAGGGAGTTCCAGCTACACGATTGCAACCGTGCTCGGGTTCCTCGGACTGCTCGCGATCATCCCGGCTGCCGTTGTCGTCGTCGTTGCTCACCAGGGTGCCCGCCGCCGCCCCGACGGCTCCGATCGCGGGCGTCTCCTTGCCGCCGCGGCACTCTCGGTCGGCTATTTGCTGGTGCTGATGTGGGGCAACCGACTGCTGGCGACACTCGTGATCGCCTCAACGTCCAACGATTTCACGATGTTCGTCCAGAACAACTTCTGGTGGGCGTAACACGCGCTCGGATGGTTTGGCCGCGCTCAGGGCATCGGATAGAGTCGAACCCGCACGCGTAAGCGGGCAAATGCGGATGTGGCGCAGTGGTAGCGCATCACCTTGCCAAGGTGAGGGTCGCGAGTTCGAATCTCGTCATCCGCTCGAGTGAAAGTCTCACGGTAACCCGGTGTCTCACCAGACAACTGGTCGCCGCACACATGGTGGCGTGGCCGAGAGGCGAGGCAGCGGCCTGCAAAGCCGTCCACACGGGTTCGAATCCCGTCGCCACCTCACTCACCGTAAGCCGGCAGCCAGCCGGAAACGGGCGATTGGCGCAGCGGTAGCGCGCTTCCCTGACACGGAAGAGGTCACTGG
>JBDTNW010000319.1:0-2813 GCA_039933575.1 Pseudolysinimonas sp.
TTCGGGGCTCGTTCGGGGCGACATTGAGGCCCTCGCGGGGTCGCTGGAGTAGACGAGAAGGTCTGTCTACGCGTCGGGGGACAGATTATTAAGTTCTCAGATTTCCGTGCGACACTCTCTTCAGCCGCGCCCGTGATCTGATGCACGCGCCGGTGAGGTGCCCGCTGCAGCATTCCCTGATCCGCCGCAGCGGGCACCGCTTTTTTTCCAGAAGTCTCTCGATACCGAGACTTCTGAGCGAGATCGTACGGATCAGGCGACGCCCACCCAGAGCCCGTCGCGGGCGCGGGTCATTCCGACGAACAGTTCGCGACGCTGAAGTGCCGTGCGCTCCGCGGCCGCGTCGTCAGCACCCAGGTCAAGTCCCGGTGTCACGAGGTGCGGGGGAGTGCGAACGACCAGCACCTCGGCGAACTCGAGCCCTTTGGCGCGCTTGATCGTGCCGACCTTGACGGCGTCGACAGGTGTTCCGTCGTACTCGGTGAGGTCGATGGTCGGGATGCCGGCCGCCTCGAGCGCGTCCGCCACCTCGCGTGCGTGCCAGGCATACAGGGCGAGCACGCCGATGTCGCCGAGGCTGATCTCGACGCCCGACGCTTCTGCGTCGGCGACGATTCGTCGCACCCGCTCGACGAGCGATCTGTCGTGGGCCGCCCGCGACGGAAAGACTGTGTGCACCGGACGTGAGCCGTGCCGCGGAGTCTCCGCGACATCCCCAACGGTTTCGCCACCCTCGATGTCGGTGTGCGAGTCGCCCTTCACCAGCAGGTTCGCGAACCCGGCGATCTCGGCAGTGTTGCGGTAGTTCGTGGTCAGCACCACCGCGCGACCCGCGATCGAGACGCCCGCCTCGGCCAGAGTCGAGCCACCCGGGTAGATCGTCTGCTGCCCGTCACCCACCAGGTTGAAACCGTCGGGCTGGTCGCCGACCAGAGAGTGCAGCATGCGGATCATGACGCAGGACAGGTCTTGCGCCTCATCGACGATCACGGCGCGATAGGTGCTCAGCGGTTCTTCGGCGAGCGAGGCGTCAGCTTCGAGGATGACGTCTTGCCAATCGGAGACGTCCACTGCGCGCAGTTGCTCTTCGTAGGCGACGTAGAGCTGCCAGACCGCGATCCGCTGGTCGACGGTGAGCGGCCGACGGCGGCCGTGTCGGGCGAGACCCGCGTACTCCTCGAAGCGGGTCAGGCCACGGCCTTTGATGACTGCGCAGACCTCTTCGTACCAATACCCGGCGGCGGGATCGATCGCGCCGAGCGGACCCTGCAGCCCGACCCTGCGCCAGATCGTGTCGAAGATTTTCGACGCCGCCTCGGCATCGACGTCGAGATGGATGCCGCGGCTCGCGAGCAACTCGGTCGCGAAGCTGTGCACGCTGCGAAACTCGACCTTGTCGACCACATCGGGTGCGAGTCGACGCAGCAGTGATGCGAGCACGATCGGCAGGGTGCGCACGAACGTGGTCACCAGAACCGGTCCGCCGGTCATGCGGGCCAGGTGTGCGGCGCGATGCAGCGCGACGACGGTCTTGCCGGTACCTGCGGCTCCCCGAATGCGCGACGGACCGTTGAACGAGCGGCGCACGAGCCGAGCCTGCCCGGGGTGCAGCATCGCCATCCACTCTTCGATCGGCGCGCGGCGAAGACCTTCGTAGAGGGCATCCTGAATCTGTTCGACGCTTAACGACTCGGGACCGTCGGTGGCCGCGAGCACCGGCTCAGGCAGGGACGCGATCGGAAGCGGTACCGGGCCGGTGGTGTACGGCGGAAATAGTTTTTCGAGCACCGCCCGCACCTCGCCGACTCGCGCTGGGCTGAGCCGACGTCCGAGCCGCGAAATTTCGGTCACCGCGACCGCGTCGCCGAGCAAAGTCACCCCGAACAGTTCGGTCTTCGGGATGCGGTGGCCGGTGAACGCGACGATGGCGTGGACTTCGCCGGGAGCCAGCCCGATCTCAGCGAGTTCGCCCTGAGTCGAGTGCAGCAGGTCGGCAAGTCGTTCGATCTCGGCCGTCGCATCCTCGTTGCCGCGCCACACGCGACCGTTCACAATCGTCACCTCACGCCACGACTTCGCGTCGAGAATGATGACGCCGCCCGGGCCGACCAGGATGAGATCGACGTTGCCGCGCACCGATCCCGGCCGACGACGATCGGCCAGCAACGAGTAGCCGAGAGGTTCGAGCTCGATCAGGGTTTCGGCGAGGCGGCGTTCACTGTGCGCCGCCGCCTCGAAGGAGCGTGCCATCTGGCGCGCGATCCCCGCGCGCCGGGCGTGCTCGTCGGCCAACTCTCGTTGCCGCGTCGCTTCCCACGCGACGGATCCCCCCGCTGCCATGATCCCCCCGGATCGTTCTGGCTCTCCCCCCGGAAAACCTAACGGCGCCCATGTACCCCTCTATGGTGAGGCGCCGTCGAACCCCAGTGTGACGCTTTGTGACATCCCCCGGATAGCGCTCCTTCGGGGGGCACGCAGTGGGGCGGAGGCACGTCTTCGGGCCTGAAACAAATTAATGGAGGAGGACGACACGGCTGGCGGCGAGAAGGATCGCGTGCTTGCGGTGCGTCGGTACTCTCAAGCTCATGCCTATTCCGCTCCCTTTCGCCCGTCGATGAACCTCGACTGGACGGCGTTCACCTCGCCGGTGTCGCTTCAGGCTGTACAGGCCTGGAAACTCGCGGCGAAGGCGAGCGGCGCCCGGTGGGCAGGCGACAATATCGCTCGGATTGTGCTGGTCCTCGTGCTCGCGGTGCCGATGATCGCGATCAGCATCCTGGTCGGATTTGCCGCGATTGCCGGCGCGATCGGCG
>JBDTNW010000320.1:0-2810 GCA_039933575.1 Pseudolysinimonas sp.
CCCACGGGTAGCGTGAGGCACGTGGCGACTCGCATCTACGTGGCATCCGCCGAGGGCGGCACCGGCAAGTCGACGGTTGCGCTCGGGGTGCTCGAGGCCCTTCGGGCGAGCGCTCCCCGGGTCGGCGTGTTCCGTCCCGTCTCCCGATCGAATGTCGACCGCGACTACGTGCTCGACATGCTGCTCGAGCACTCCACCGCCGACCTTGACTACGCGACCTGTATCGGCGTGACCTATCCGGAGTACCACGTCGATCCGGAGGAGGCGATCACGACGATCGTCGAGCGATTCGCGGTCGTTGAAGCGGCCTGCGACGCCGTCGTCATCCTCGGATCGGACTACACCGACGTCGGCACGCCGACCGAACTCGCCGCCAACGGACGCATCGCCGCGAACGTTGCCGCCCCCGTCCTGCTGGTGCTGGGCGGTCGCGACCGCGATGGATACCGCACCGCGAGCGAGGTGCGCACCTCCCTCGACGTGGCGCTGGGTGAGCTGGAGGCGGAGCACGCGACGGTGCTCGGCGTCGTCGTCAACCGTGCTGACCCCGAACGGCTCGACGAGATCCGCGCTGCACTCGTGGGCGGAGACCTGCCCGACGCAGTCTGGGCGATTCCCGAAGACCCGGTGCTGGTCGCGCCCCTGCTGCGCACGGTGTTCGCGGCTGCCCATGCCGAACTGCTGCTCGGTGACCCGGAACGCCTCGAACGCCCGGTGCTCGGCACCGTCGTCGCCGCAATGTCGCTAGACAACGTGCTGCCGCGCCTGCTCGACGGATCGGTCGTGATCGTGCCGGGTGATCGCTCCGACGTTCTGGTTGGGTCCGTCGTCGCGCACCTGTCGCAGAGTTTCCCGTCGCTGGCCGGCATCATCGTGAACGGCGGCTTCCCGATCGCGCCAGCGGTGCGCAAACTTCTCGACGGACTGGATGTCTCGCTGCCGATCGCCGCGACCGCAACCGGCACCTTCGACACCGCGGTCGCGGTGACCCAAGCGCGCAGCCGATATGCCGCCGACTCGCCGCAGAAGTATCAGACCGCCCTCGCACTCTTCGAGAAGCAGGTCGACGGCGCCGAGATTCTGCGCCGACTGAGCCTTCCGGCGAGCACCGTGCTCACCCCGATCCGGTTCGAGCACATGCTGATCGAGCGGGCGCGCACCGACGTTCGCCACGTCGTGCTGGCCGAAGGCGACGACGATCGGATTCTTCAGGCGGCCGCGATCGTGCTGCAACGCGGGATCGCACGGCTCACCATCCTCGGCGACGAAGCGGTCGTGCGGGCACGGGCTGCCGAACTCGGCGTCGACATCGCGGCGGCGGCAATTATCGCCACCACCGATCCCGAGCTGCGCGAGCGGTTCACCGACGAGTACGTGAGGCTGCGCGCCCACAAAGGTGTCGCGCGAATTCAGGCCTTCGACACCGTCACCGACGTCTCCTACTTCGGCACTCTGATGGTGCATCTGGGCCTTGCCGACGGGATGGTGTCGGGCGCCCGGCACACAACGGCGCACACCATCCGACCGGCTTTCGAAATCGTGAAGACTGCCCCCGGAGTCTCGGTCGTGTCGAGTGTGTTTTTCATGGCGCTCGCCGACCGGGTGCTGGTCTACGGGGACTGCGCCGTCATCCCCGAGCCGACGGTTGACCAACTCGCCGACATCGCAATCTCGTCGGCCGAGACCGCTCGGCGGTTCGGGATCGAGCCGCGCGTCGCGATGCTGTCGTACTCGACCGGCGACTCCGGTTCGGGTGCCGACGTCGACCGAGTGCGGGCAGCGACCGCACTCGTGCGAGAACGTGCCCCAGAACTGCTCGTCGACGGTCCGATGCAGTACGACGCCGCCGCCGATCCGACGACCGGCGCCTCGAAACTGCCGGGATCGGTGGTCGCCGGCCGGGCGACGGTCTTCGTCTTTCCCGACCTCAACACCGGCAACAACACCTACAAGGCCGTGCAACGCAGCGCGGGAGCGATCGCGATCGGCCCGGTGCTTCAGGGGCTGGCCAAGCCGGTCAACGACCTGTCGCGTGGTGCCCTGGTACGCGACATCGTCAACACGATCGCGATCACCGCCATCCAGGCGCAAGGTACGGCGGGATGACCGCCCCGCGCGTACTCGTCCTGAACGCCGGGTCGTCGTCTCTCAAGTACCGCGTCGTCGACCCGACCGATCCGGGTCGCGGCCACTCTGCCCCCGAACGCTCCGGCCTGATCGAGCGGATCGGGGAACCGGGCTCAGGCGTTGCCGATCACCGGGCCGCTCTCGCCACCGCTCTCACCGAGGTCGACCTCGACGGGGTTGTCGCGGTCGGGCATCGCGTCGTGCACGGCGGGGAGTTTGACAGCGCAGTGCTGATCGACGCCGAGGTCGAGCGTCGCATCGACGAACTCAGCGCACTCGCCCCGTTGCACAACCCGCCCGCCCTGGCCGGCATTCGGGCCGCACGGGCGGCGCTTCCCGAGCTGCCCCAGGTGGCAGTATTCGATACCGCGTTTCACGCCGCCATGCCGCGCGACGCGTCGACCTACGCGATCGACGCGGCCCTCGCGGCCGAGCACGGCATCCGGCGGTATGGATTTCACGGCACCTCGTACCGCTACGTGTCGGCTCGAGCCGCGGAGTTTCTCGACCGCCCGCTCACCGAGTTGCGACTCATCGTGTTGCATCTCGGCAACGGCGCCTCGGCCGCGGCGATTCTGAATGGACGATCGATCGACACCTCGATGGGTCTCACGCCCCTCGAGGGCCTCGTGATGGGCACCCGCTCGGGCGACATCGATCCGGGAGTGCTCTTTCACCTGCAC
>JBDTNW010000321.1:0-2808 GCA_039933575.1 Pseudolysinimonas sp.
GAAGCTCACCCGGCCTGACTTGGCGGGCCCGCCCGACACCTGCCTGCTCGCCATGGGGGGAGCCTACGCGTCGCCGCCGCGTCGAGCCGGGCGCGGGAATGACAAGGTGATTACGGTGTCGGCGTGCGCGCGTCGTAGCTCCGGAAGGTGCGCTGCACCCGCACCAAAATCGCGATCAGCCCGATGATCAGAATCCCGCCCAGCAGCGGTGGGAACCACAGTGCGACCGCGGTGGCCAAGATGCCGACGTACAGGTCGCCGATGCGCGGACCACCCGTAACGACCACGGTGAAGATGCCCTGCAGACGTCCGCGCATCCCGTCGGGCGCTGCCATCAGCAACATCGTGCCGCGGAAGATGGCGCTGATCTCGTCGCTCGCACCCATCCCGAGCATGGCGATGGCGGCCACGACCAGGGCGACCGGGTTGGCTTGAGAAATCGAGACTCCGATCGGAGCCGCCCAACCGTTCGCCTGAAATAGCTGCATGCCGAGCACCGCGAGCCCGAGCAGCAGGACGAATCCGCCGTAAACCGAGATGGCGCGACCAATTGCGACGCCGTGGCGATGCACATGCCCGACCGGCCCCGAGAACAGGCTCGCCAGGAACGTGCCGATCGCCATCGATGCCATGAGGATGCCGACCGTGATGGGACCACCCCCGAACACGAGAGCGCCCAGCGCCGGAAAAAGAACGTGGGGCCGACCGAACGTCATCGCGACGATGTCGACGATGAACGACATGCGGATGTTGGGGGCTTGCCGGAGGAAGTCGATCCCCTGCTTCAGCGACTTGAGACCGGGCCGTTCGACTCCCTCAGACGGCGCCATCGCGGGAAGGGTGATGATGCCGAGGAACATCGCCGAGAACAGGAGGACGTCAACCAGATACGTCCAGCCGAAGCCGACCGACGCCACCAGGATCCCGGCGAGAGCAGGCCCAATGGTCAGCATGAACCCGAACGAGATGCCGCCGAGCGCGCTCGCCGCGGGGACAAGTTCCGCGGGCAGCAGACGGGGAGTAACGGATGCCCGGGTCGTCATTTGCACCGTCGAAGAGACCGAGCCGAGGGTCGCGAGCAGGTAGAGCGGCCAGACCGGGATCGGGCCCGTCACGCTTGCGTCGAGGAAAGCGATCACCGCGATAGTCGCCGTCGCCGCCCAACCGATCAGGGCGCTCACGATCAGCACACGCTTGCGGTCGAAGGCATCCGCGACCATGCCGCCCCAGAGCCCGGCGATGATCATCGGGATCAGCCCGATGCCGCCGACCAGGGACACGGCAAAGGTCGACTTGGTGAGGTCGTAGACCTGGAGGCCAACGGCGACCAGCGTGAGTTGAGCGCCGATTCCCGAGATCGCGCCGCCGAACCAAAGCCGGGCGAAAGCAGGCGAGACACGCAACGGGGTGATGTCGACGAACCGCCTGCGCTTCACGGCGGGCCCGTCGGAGTCATTGCCGGGTTCGGTGCCGGTGCCGTGACTCACTAGACCGAGAATACGGGGCCGAATGGACGAGATGCTCTCTGGCGGCTTGTCGCGTATCGCTGACCGTTGTGCCGGTGGACCTGCCGCGGTTGCGCCGCTTAGCTCGGGGTCATGACCTCCACCATCACCGACCAGACGGTGTTCGATCGAGACAGCGCGATCGAACATTTCGCGGCGAAACTTCGCTTCGAAACCGACCCAACGGATGTCGCGGCGGCCCTCGCGGCCGGCGACGACTTCGTGCTCGTCGACTCCCGTGGCCACGCATCGTGGCATCAGGGCCGGGCCGCGGGCGCCATCCATCTGCCGACCGTCGAGATCGCCGAGCGGGCACCGGCCGAGATCCCGATCACGACTCCGGTCGTCGTCTACTGCTGGGGTCCGGGCTGCAACGGTTCGACCCGGGCCGCCCTTGAGTTCAGCCGCCTCGGCTACCAGGTTCGCGAGATGATCGGCGGCTTCGAGTACTGGGCCCGCGAAGGCTTGCAAGTGGTCGATGACAACGGTCCCGTAGAACGACGCATCGACGCCCTCACCGCACCAGTTACGTCAGGATCGACCGCGGGCAGCATCGACTGCGACTGCTAACCAGCCATTCTGCATACTGAACGTGCCCGTGGTGGCGTGAATGGCATCCAATCTGCTCATTCTGTATACAAAACGGATAAACCCCCGGTAATCTGATCGGGTGCGAGCAAGCGACAAGGCGTATCAGGAACTCCGCGAGGAGATTCTGACCTGGCGGCTGCTGCCGGGAACCGCGCTGTCCGAAATCGACCTCGCAGAACGCCTGGGGATTTCACGCACCCCGCTGCGGGCCGCCCTCGCCCGACTCTCGCTCGAGGGGCTGGTCGACACCTCCCGCGGACGCACCGGAGTGGTCTCCGACGTGTCGGCCGCCAGCATCACCGAACTGTTCGAGCTGCGCGAAGCACTCGAGACGGCTGCCGCGCGGCTCGCCTCCCTTCGTCGTGACCCGGCGGTTTTCGAGCGGCTCGCCGAGCGGTTCGAGGCAGCCCCACTGCTTTTGAAACGGGGAGATGTCGACGCCTACTACGCGCTCGTCGCCGACTTCGATGCGGCCCTCGACGTCGCCCTCGGCAATGCGGTGTTCCGTGGGGCGCTCGACGGCATCCGCCTGCACCTTGCCCGCGCCCGACGGATCGCGACCGACAACCTTGAGCGACTCATCCGCTCGGCCGAGGAGCACCGGTTGATCTGCGCGGCGATTCGGGATGGCGACGGTACCTTCGCCGCGTCCGCCACGACCGTGCACTTGAAGGCCTCGCTTGCGACGATTCTCGCGACGCTCGAAACCCGC
>JBDTNW010000322.1:0-2803 GCA_039933575.1 Pseudolysinimonas sp.
GGGCCAAGCGGATGAGGACGTTCGTGTCGATGAGACCGGCGCGGTCGGTCATAGCGACTGGTCCAAGATGCTGTCGATGTCTCGGCGGAACTCGACTACATCGATCGCCGGGAGGTGCTTTCGACGCTCGATGAGTTCTTCTCGCGAGAGCCCGCGGCGCGGGAGAGGACTCAGCTCGGCGATTGGTTCACCGTCGCGGGTGACAACGAACGTTTCGCCGCGCGCGACCTCGGCGAGCACGTCGGCACTTCGGTTACGCAGATCTCGTACGGTCACGATCTTGAGCTTCGCCATGCGGAGACTGTATCACCGGTGATACACCCGCCCATGGGGAAGATTCGCGCGTCGGAGAGGGTGGGGAGGAGCGGGTTTCGATACGCCGCCCGCGGCGGCTACTCAACCAGCGAGTGGGCGCGGCGTCGTCAGTCGGATGAAGCCGGACAATTCGGCGAGACCTTGCGGGGTGAGCGGCAGGTAGTCGCGCAGGGCGGGGGAGTGCACGAGGTAGGCCGCCCATTTGCCACGCGAGATGGCGACGTTGAGCCGGTTGCGTTGCAGCAGGAACGAGATGCCGCGCGGCACATCCGCATATGAGGATGCCGTCAGCGACACGATCGCGATCGCCGCCTCCTGACCCTGGAACTTGTCGACAGTGCCGACCGGAACCCCCTCGAGCCCTTCGGCGGCGAGAGCTCGACGCAGCAGATCCACCTGGGCGTTGTAGGGGGCGACGACGATGAGGTCGGAAGGGCGGATGACGTCATCCCGACCGCCTGAGTCGTAACGGGTATCGGACGGATCGCGCCACGGCATCCCGAGGTGGCGTTTCACCAGGTCGACGACGACCGCGCACTCCTCGCGGGATTCGATCGAGTTGCCCGAATGGTGCACCGGGATGGGGTGCAGCCCGGGTGCGACGCCGTCGAGGTGGCGCAGAACCGTTTCGGGCAGGTGCGAGCGCAACCGGCCGTCGTACGAGAGGTCGCTGACCGACACCGTGAGGGCGGGATGCATCCGCCAGGTCTCGTCGAGGAAGTAGCCGAGTTCGGTGGGCAGCACGTCGAGCCCGCGCGACAGCCAGCCGAGGGCCGAGTCGAAGATGCGCTCGGGATGCGATCCGGTCGTGACCTGGGGGAGTTGCTGCGGGTCGCCAAGCAGCAGCAGCCGCTTCGCCGAGACCGAGACGGCGATCGTGTCGGCGAGGGAGTACTGGCCGGCCTCGTCGATCACGAGCAGGTCGAGGGTGTCGCGCGGAACTTTGCCGGCGTTCGCGAAATCCCAGGCCGTGCCGCCGAGCACGAAGCCCGTCGAGTAGTGCTGGTCGATGAAGATCGGCAACTCTTCGTTGGATGCGATGACCGTCCAGTCGGGCGGGGTCGCGTATCCCGAACTCGGAGCTTTCTTGCCGATCCGTTCGGCGGGGACTCCGGCCGCGAGCACCTTGCGCAGCAGGTTCTCAATCACCTCGTGCGACTGCGCGACGACGCCGACCCTCCACCCGAGTTCGGTGACCAGGTGGGCGATCACGTGGGATCCGACGTAGGTCTTGCCCGATCCCGGGGGACCCTGCACGGCGAGGTAGGAGTCGTCGATCCGCACCAGGGTGTCGACGATCGCGGTGGCAATCCCATCGATGCCGACGGGCTCGAGCACGCGTCCATCCACGGTGTTGGGCGGAACGCGGCGCAGGATGTCGAGGGCCGGGTCACCGGCGAACGCGGGCAACCCGGCCGCGACCTTTCCGCCCCAGGTCAGGATCGCTTCGCGCTGCGCCTTCGTCGGGATCGGACGACCGGGAGTCAGATGCGTCGGCACCTGATCCCAAATGGAACCGTCCCGCCCGGCGTTCTCGTCGAGTTCGATGTCGTAGGCATCCGGTCGTCCGTCGACGGGGGTGACGCTGAGGATGCGGGTCTTGTCGTGGTCGCCGCGCAGCCCCGGAGCCGTGTCGCCGCAGACGTCGGGTACCGGCGGCTCGTACATCGCGAACGGCTGATCGCCGTCGCGCATCCGGTTGCCGCCGGGGAGGGTTCCGCGCAGGCGCACCACGCGGTGCTCGGCCGAGCGCGGAGTCGGCTTCGCCCAGTCGGTGGTGACGGTGGCCGATTCGACGAGAAACACTTCGCGGTCTTCCGCGAGGTCGCCGTCATCCATCGACTGCCGCGCGAAGTGGGCCCACCAGTAGGTCTTGTCTTCGCGGCGGTGGTACTCGATCGCGGCGGCCGCAAGGGCGATCGCCTGCTGGTCGTCGGTGCGATCTTCTGACGGGATGCCGTCAACGTGCGAGTAGAGCGCCTCGCGAACGATCGACTCCTGCCGGTCGATCTCTTTCTCTTCGACCTCGCGGGCGACGCGGGTGCTGACCGGGATGATCCCGTTCTCGTGGGCGCGGGCGAGCAGCCAATCGCGCAGCCGGTGGGTCGAGACGCAGTCGTACTCGTTGTAGTCGGCGATCTGCTGCAGCTTGGCTTGTGCTGCGTCGGTCTCGCCGGCATCCCGAAATTCGGTGTAGTCGACGTAGAACTGAATCGACTCGTCACCCTTCTTCAGGTCGCCGGTGCGCCCCTCGGCGCCCATGTAGAGCGGTTCGAGTTTCTTGATCGAGTAGGAACCTTCCGAGATGCGGATGCTGCGCCGCACGATCGGGTACAGGTCGACGAAGACGTCTTCGGTGAGCAGTTCGTCGAGGATCGCCTCGCCCACCCCGTAGCGCGCCGTCAGTTGCAGCAGGTGGGCGCGTTCGTAGTCGGCGTAGTGGTAGATGTGCAGTCCGGGATGCTGCTTGCGCCGCTCCTGCACGAAC
>JBDTNW010000323.1:0-2803 GCA_039933575.1 Pseudolysinimonas sp.
ATGCGCCGAACTCGAAGGCATCCAACTCGATCGCAGCGGAGTGCGAGTCCAACAGAAGGTCCCGCCCGGTGATCCCCGCATCGAGAGCGCCCTCACCAACGTAGGTCGCGATGTCGCGCGGTCGAAGGTAGAAGAACTCGACATCATTGCGGTCGTCGGCGACGACCAGTTCACCGGGGTCACGACGGACCGCGTAGCCGGCTTCGCGCAGCATTTCGGCGGCGTTCTCGGAGAGGGAGCCCTTGTTAGGCACGGCGATGCGCAGCATGCTTGACAGTCTTTCAGTCGGACGGAAAGGGTGTGGATGATCTCGAGACGCCGGTTCGCGGCCACTCGATCACCAAGTTGGAGACCATCGAGTCAGAGATGTCGGTTGACGTCTTCGAGTGTGAGGTTCTTGGCGAGCATGAGCACCTGCAGGTGGTAGAGCAGCTGGGAGATCTCCTCGGCGGTGCGGTCATCGCCCTCGTACTCCGCCGCCATCCACACCTCGGCGGCCTCTTCCACGATATTCTTGCCGATCTCGTGTACGCCGGCGTCGAGGTAGGCAACCGTGCCGGAGCCTTCGGGGCGCTCCGCGGCGATGCGCGAGAGCTCCTCGAACAGTCCGTCGAAGGTCTTCACGCGATTCAGGATACCCGCCCCGGGGCCTGGTCGCCGACCCGCTCAAGCCACACGATGGCGGCTTTCGAGGCGGGAGTGGTCCTCTCCTCGGCCAGGCTGCGGCGCGGGACGAGCACGTTCGCCTCCGGGTTGTACGCCGCGGCGCAGGCCTCGCCGTAGCGTTCGTGACGTAGTCGGCGGAAACCGCCGCCCCGGTATAAACCACCAATGAGTAAGCCACCATTGACCACCTCCGTAGGAGGCCGATGACCGTCGTCCCCGACTCCTACGCAAGGTCGATTGCCGACCAGACCAACGTGAACGGCCACGGAAACGTACCCGCGGAGGACTTGCGATCGTTCCCGAGCCGACGATAAGACTTCCCGAGCCGACGATAAGAGATGACGCGACGAAACTAGGTTCGAGACGAGCAGTTCACCACCGTGATGGGCTCCACTGATGGCACTATGGGCGACTATGGCGCATGCAGAGGGCGAGACCAGGGAGGTGAGTCTCCGGGTTCAGCTCCTCGAGACTGCTCGACTGTCCCGCGACCTCGACGATGCGGCGCAACAGCTTCCGCATCGGGAGTCTACGTTGTCCCTCGACGATGCCACGATCCTCGCCGTGGGCTCGGTCAGGGTGGCGCCATATGTCAACCATCGGGCACGTCACGCGGCGCGCTTCGCCCGCGCGGTATTCGAGTTGTCAGGCGAGCGGCGGCGTGAGGCTGGTGCGATAGACCATGCCCTTCTCTTCCCGATGCTTCGCAGCTGCCTGGAAGACAGCGCCGCTCTGGTCTGGCTGCTCCACGAGTCGGATCAGTTCGAACGTTGGACGCGCATACTTCGAGCTCTCCGCACCGACGCTGATTTCTTCACACGTAACCAAATCCTGTTGTCCGACGCGGCAGGCAATTCAGGGGAGCCAGATCAAGTGCTGGACGAGTTGAGACAGCGAATGGAGCGTGAGCATGGCGCCCTCTCCGAGCAAGTGCGGGCAGCGTCAGTCCGTTTAGGTCTAGATCAGCGATCAGTCGTAACCACCCTTCGGCCCTCAGAACCCTTACACGTCGTGTTTGGCAAGCTGAGCGTCACCGTCGTTACCTGGAGGCTTTTGAGCGACCTTTCGCACTATTCGTACGGGCTCTCAGCGCGCTTCGACGCCGGTGCGCTCGCCGTTGATGGGCGATCAGGCAACGAGCTCCTTCGTGTGGTCCTGAGCTGCGTCAACCCGGCACTGGATGAGGCGATTCGCCTGCTCCGCTGGGCTAAATCCGCCCCCTAACCAGGTCGTTCTCGCGAGCAAACGCAATTGCTCGCTGCTGATGCCCAATGATCTCCAAGTCCTCGGGAAAGAGGGCCCTCGCCCGGTCGAGGTAGGCAAGGCCCTGCCGAAAGCGGGCGGGGTCGATCTCCCGACGCTCGTCCCCCGCATCCGGCATAAATGATCGGACGATCGCGAATCCAACCGTGTCCAAGAGGTGGAAATCGTTGTGCTGCGTCGCGTGCGCCTCCAGCTCGACCAGCATCGAGGCGTACTCCGGAATCACCTTGTTCGCCGTTATTCCCACATAAACGAGGTGATTCTTGGCCTGAAGTTGCGCATGAGGCTTCATTAGGTGTCGCCATTTCTGAACGCGCTTGATCGACCACTCGGCCCAGCGGCGATCATCGCGCGGATGTGCAACATCCTTGCCGCCGCGTTTGCTGCGTTGCCAAGCGGAGAAGGCGGCGATAGCGAACCCAAGCGCTTGGGATGGGCGTTCTTCGAGTGCCAGTGCCTTCCAGTCCGCCTTCAATTGCCTGACAGCGGCGACCAGCTCGGACTCGGAGAATGGCTGCGAACGGATGGTCGCTACCGCCCGCAACATGGCGCTCTGCGCCGGGAGGGGCTCCTGGGTCAACTCAAACATGAGTTCGGCAGCGAGGTCGAACCGTTCCATCCCGAAGAGGATGCCGTAAGCCCGGAGCTGCGCGACCGGCTTCCCCTGCAGAACGTCAACGCTGAATTCTTCGGTGAGTGAGTCGACGGTGCTGACCGCGCGGGGGTCGAATGCGATGGTGTCCTGTGGGTGGGTAAGTTCGATGCCCCATCGCGCCGAACCGAGATCGTCCTTGATCGACATCTCTCGCTTCTGGAGGAAGCCAGAGAACCTCTCAAGGGCCGCCACGACAATGGCCACCGACCGGAACTCCCG
>JBDTNW010000324.1:0-2801 GCA_039933575.1 Pseudolysinimonas sp.
CGCACGGCGACCAGTCGGTGTATGACGCCCTCGTTCGGTTGGTGCAGCCGTGGTCGCTGCGCTATCCGCTGGCACTGGGTCAGGGCAACTTTGGTTCTCCCGGTAACGATGGCGCGGCCGCCCACCGGTACACCGAGACCAAGATGGCTCCGCTCGCCATGGAGATGGTGCGGGACATCGACGAAGACACCGTCGATTTCCAGGAGAACTACGACGGCCGCACCCAAGAGCCGAAGGTACTGCCGGCGCGCTTCCCGAACCTGTTGGTCAACGGTTCAGTGGGAATCGCGGTCGGGATGGCGACCAACATCCCGCCGCATAACCTCCGCGAAGTCTCGTCCGCCGCGCTCTGGGCGCTCGAGAACCCGGATGCAACCCGCGAAGAGCTTCTTGAGGCGATCATCCAGCGGGTCAAGGGGCCCGATTTTCCGACCGGCGCGCAGATTCTGGGCATCAAAGGCATCCAGGATGCGTACCGCACGGGGCGCGGTTCGATCACGATGCGCGCGGTGGTCAGCGTCGAAGAACTGCAGGGTCGCACCTGCCTCGTCGTCACCGAACTGCCGTACCAGGTCAATCCCGACAACCTCGCAATCAAGATCGCCGACCTGGTCAAAGACGGCAAGCTCGCCGGCATCGCCGACATTCGGGATGAGACCTCGGGCCGCACCGGACAGCGCCTGGTCATCGTGCTCAAGCGTGACGCCGTCGCCCGCGTCGTGCTCAACAACCTCTACAAGCACACCCAGTTGCAAGAGAACTTCGGCGCCAACATGCTCGCGATCGTCGACGGGGTTCCACGTACCCTGCCGATCGACGGCTTCATCACCCACTGGCTCGCGCACCAGGTCGAGGTCATCGTCAGGCGCACGACCTTCCGTTTGGCCAAAGCCGAAGCCGATGCTCACATTCAGCGCGGCTACGCAAAGGCGCTCGACGCTCTCGACGAGGTCATTGCCCTCATCCGCCGGTCGCCGGACGCGGAACAGGCACGCGTCGGGCTGATCAAGCTGCTCGATATCGACGAGCTGCAAGCCGACGCGATCCTCGCGCTTCAACTTCGTCGGCTCGCTGCACTCGAACGACAGAAGATCCGCGATCGGCTCGAAGAGCTCGAGCGCGAGATTGCGGAATACCAGGCGATCCTGTCGAGCGAGACCCGGCAGCGCGAGATCATCACGGCCGAGCTCACCGACGTCGTGACGAAGTTCGGTGACGACCGGCGTACCGAAATTCTGATGGGCTTCGACGGTGACATGAGCGTCGAAGACCTCATCCCCGAAGAAGAGATGGTGATCACCATCACCCGCGGCGGCTACATCAAGCGCACGCGAAGCGACAACTACCGCTCCCAGCATCGCGGCGGACGCGGCGTGCGCGGCGCGTCGCTCCGAGCGGATGATGTCGTCGAGCACTTCTTCGTCACCACGACCCACCACTGGCTGCTGTTTTTCACCAACACCGGTCGGGTGTACCGGGCGAAGGCGTACGAGATCGCCGAGGCCGGCCGCGACGCGAAGGGTCAGCACGTCGCCAATCTGCTCGCGCTGCATCCCGACGAGCAGATCGCTCAGGTGCTCGACATTCGCGACTACAGCGCGGCGACCTACCTGGTGCTCGCGACCCGCGACGGTCTGGTCAAGAAGACCGGGCTCACCGAATACGACACCAACCGCACCGGCGGCATCATCGCGATCAACCTTCGCGAGGGCGACGAACTCGTGTCGGCGATGCTGGTCGAGGACGGCACCGACGTGCTGCTGGTCTCGCGCCACGGTATGTCGATTCGCTTCATCGCTTCGGATGCCGCGCTGCGTCCGATGGGACGCTCGACTTCCGGCGTGATCGGGATGCACTTCCGCGACGGCGACGCGCTGTTGTCAGCATCGGTGGTCGGAGAGCACGGCTACGTGTTCGTCGTCACCGAGGGCGGCTTTGCCAAGCGCACCGCCGTCGACCAGTACCGTCAGCAAAACCGCAGCGGGCTCGGCATTAAGGTCGCGAAACTCAGCGAGACACGCGGCGACCTCGCCGGCGCGCTCATCGTTGAGGAAGACGACGAAGTGCTCGTCGTGCTCGAAAGCGGCAAAGTCGTACGTTCAGCAGTTGCCGAGGTTCCAGCCAAGGGCCGGGATACCATGGGCGTGGTCTTCGCCCGTTTCGACGCCGAAGACAAGATCATCGCGATCGCCAAAAACAGCGAACGTAATGTGGAGACCGTGGATGCCGAATCGGCCGAGGCGCCGATTACCGAGGTGTTTGACGCCCCCGCCGACGGAGAGGACGAGACCGAGTGAGCGTCGCCGAGAAACTGCAGCGTAAAGAGATGCGGCAGACTTCCAGCCGTCAGGTGCGCCTGAAGCTGGTCTACATCGACGTGTGGTCGCTGGTGAAGCTGTCGTTCCTGATCTGGCTGTGCCTGGGAATCGTGCTGGTGGTCGCCAGCGTCCTGATCTGGGTCGTTCTGTACTCGACGCACGTCTTCGACAGCCTCGACCAGACGATGCGGGATGTTCTCAACCAGCCCGAGTTCTCGATCGAGACCAGCTTCGGAATTGGCCAGGTCGCCCTCTTCGCCTTCATCATTGCGGTACTCAATACCCTGGTCGGGACCGCACTCGGCGCCGTCGGCGGGTTCATCTACAACCTGAGCGTGCGTTTCACCGGCGGCCTTCTCGTCGGATTCCAGAACCAATAGCTGCTGATACTGTTGACGGCGGCCCAGACCCAACAGGAATCGGCCACTCGGGGATATAGCTCAGGCGGTTAGAGCGCTTCGCTGATAACGAAGAGGTCCGAGG
>JBDTNW010000325.1:0-2798 GCA_039933575.1 Pseudolysinimonas sp.
CAAGAGAGCCTCGCCCCGACGCTTGCGCTCATCCGCACGTCCGTCGAGAAGGGTGTGCAGCTCGAACTCGATTATCTGAATTCGCGTGGTGAACATGAGCGCCGGCGCGTCGACGCGCTGAGGATCGAGTCAATCGACGCCGACTGGTACCTGCGTGGCTGGTGCCACCTGCGCGAAGCGGTGCGCACCTTCCGCCTCGACCGCGTCTCGAACGCCGAGATCACCGACACCCCCATCGAGCACCACGCGAGCGATGTGCGGCTACCCGAGACCCTCTTCGAGGGCTCGCCCGACGACCTCGAAGTGGTCATCGACATCGCCCCTCCCGCGATGCCGTTGCTCGCCGACTACATCCCGGATGGTGCCCGCACCGAACCGCACGGTGATCGAGTACGAACCACGATGCGGGTGTCGCACTACAACGGTCTCAAACGGCTGATCGCGAGCATGCCCGGGATTGTGACGGTCGTCGCCCCCGATGCCGCCCGTGCAGAGGTCGCCGCCTGGGCATCAGCCGCAGCCGACCGGTACCGGTAGATGCCGCCCGGTAAGGGCAGCCCGCTAGACTTCTCGTGACCGTGTTGAAGGAGTGCAGACGATGTTCGGATTGACTGGCTGGCACCTGCTGATCGTGGTCGGCATCGTCCTCTTGTTGTTCGGAGCCACTCGACTTCCTGCCCTCGCCCGCAGCATGGGGCAGTCGATGAAGATCTTCCGTCAAGAGATGAAGTCCGACGACGACAAGACCGGCGACGACGCCGCCGCACCCGACGACAAGAAGTAGTCGCATGGCCGCCTCTCGACGGCGGAACCCCGAGGGCCGGATGTCACTCGGCGAGCACCTCGTCGAACTCCGCAAACGTCTGACGTGGGCAGGGCTCGCGATCCTCGTTTGCACGATCGCCGGGTTCTTCGTCGCTGAATACGTGTGGGATGCCCTTCGCGAGCCGATCACGAAGATTGCCGCCGATCACGACGCGATCATCAACTACGACTCGATTACCGGCGCTTTCGACGTCCGGATCCAAATCGCGGTCGTTCTGGGAATTCTGGCGTCGAGTCCGGTCTGGCTGTACCAGATCTTCGCGTTCCTCGTTCCGGGCCTCAGCCGCCGAGAGAAGGGCTATACCTTCGGGTTTTTCTTCACCGCCGTTCCGCTGTTCTTCGCGGGCTGCTTCGCCGGCTGGTGGGTCTTCCCGCACATCATTGAAGTCCTGGCGACCTTCGTGCCCAAGGAAGACGCGAGCTACTACAACGCGAAGTACTACTTGGACTTCATCATCAAGCTGGTGCTGGCGACCGGGATCGCGTTCGTGTTGCCGGTCTTCCTCGTACTGCTGAACTTCGTCGGCATCCTGAGCGGCATGACCATTCTCAAAGGATGGCGCTGGGCCATCCTTGCGATCACGCTGTTCACGGCGATCGCGACACCCGCGGCAGACGTGTTGTCGATGTTCCTGCTCGCCATCCCGATGGTGGTGCTCTATTTCTCGGCCGTCGGCATCACGGTGACGCGCGACCGGATCATCGCGCGCCGGGCGCCCGCGAGTGTCGACGCGTGAGCCCTTCATCCTCACCGTCGTCCGCCGAACCGTCGCCCGCCGAACGGTACGCCGCCGCCCGAACGCAGCGTGGAACGCCGAAGCTGCAGGGCTTCCGGGACAAACTTCCCTTCGATCTCGACGCGTATCAGGTCGAGGCCTGTCGGTCACTTGAATCGGGCAAGAGCGTTCTGGTGGCCGCACCAACAGGCGCCGGCAAGACGATCGTGGCCGAGTTCGCGGTCTTTCTCGCCCTCGCCGAGCCGCGCGCCAAGGTGTTCTACACGACGCCGATCAAAGCCCTCAGCAACCAGAAATTCTCCGAACTATCGGCCGAGCACGGCTCGAAGTCGGTCGGACTGCTGACCGGCGACAGCAACATCAACTCCAGCGCCCGCGTCGTCGTCATGACAACCGAAGTGCTGCGCAACATGCTCTACGCCGACAGCCCTCTCCTGAAAGACCTCGCCTACGTCGTCATGGACGAAGTGCACTACCTCGCCGACCGGTTCCGCGGTGCGGTGTGGGAGGAGGTCATCATCATCTCCCTCAAGAGGTGCGCATGGTGTCGCTCAGCGCCACCGTTTCGAATGCCGAGGAGTTCGGCGACTGGTTGCAGGCGGTACGCGGAGACACTGACGTCGTCGTCTCGGAAGAACGCCCGGTGCCCCTTGAGCAGCACGTCCTGGTGCGCTCCAAGTTGCTCGACCTGTTCGAGACCTCATCCCAGGTGAGAGGCGACGGCACCGATTTCGCGCGCGTCAATCCCGAGGTGACCCGGCTTACCAACGGCGCCGACCGCGGTGGCGGTAGCTTCCGGCATCCCAATATCGGGCGTCCGCAACACAAGGGCGGCAAGCGGGATCCCGCCCGCACCCAGTCGCGCGGGGCCCTGGTCGGCGACTCACACTTCGGCGACAAGATGTCGCGCGCCGAACTGGTGCGACTGCTACGGTCGCGCAACCTGCTGCCCGCGATCTTCTTCGTATTCAGCCGAGTGGGTTGCGACGCTGCCGTTGAACAGATCGCCCGCAGCGATGTGCGGCTCACCGAGGCGTGGGAGCGGGATGAGATCCGCGCGTTCGTCGAAGAACGCTGCCGGTCCATCCCGGATACCGATCTCGGAGTGCTCGGCTATTTCGGCTGGCTCGACGGCCTCGAGCGGGGGATCGCGGCCCATCACGCCGGGATGCTGCCGATCTTCAAAGAGGTCGTCGAAGAGCTGTTCCAGCGCAAGTTGCTCAAGGTCGTGTTCGC
>JBDTNW010000326.1:0-2797 GCA_039933575.1 Pseudolysinimonas sp.
GAGCCCTGGAGGCAGAACGAACCGATCACCTGCCCCTCCGACGAGCGCAGCGGATACCCCGCGTAGAAGTTGATGTACGACAGGTCGACGAGCGGGTTGTCGGCGAAGCGCGGGTCGGCGCGAGTGTCCGGGATGAGCACCGGCACTTCTCCGGCAACCGTGTACTGGCAGAACGAGAGGTCCAGCGGCACTGACTCCGGCATGACATCGGTGTTGTTGCCGTAGTACAGCCGGTCGCCGTTCACGAGGCTCACGACGGCAAGTTCGACCTTGAACGCCTTTTGAGCCTCAGTTGCCAGGCGGTTCAGTTCGGGTGCCCCGCCCTGGGTGGCGAGAGCGACGATGGCCTCGGTACCGCTCCAGTCCCAGATTGGGTCGGCCTGCGGCGCGCGAACCGGCGGGTCGGGACGCATCAGCAGAAGTTGCGGGGCAACGTCGGTGGCGATCAGGCCGCCCAGTTCGGCGTAGGTTGCTGCTGCTCCGAGAGGGTGACCGACGCCGTTCGTGAGCTGCGGGATGTCGAGGTAGTCGAGGCGACGCCATGCAGTGATGCGTTGGGCAGCTCGGTTCAGCGCTTCCCGGTGCGAGGCCGCCGAAGGTGTTGCGAGCCCGGCGAAAGCGGGGAGAGAGCGAACCGGCGGGATGCCAACGACGGTGACGACGGCTTCCGGGCGCAGGCGGGCAACGACGCCGTCAAGCACGTCGGCCAGACCCCGCTCGAAGTCCACGATTGGGGTGAGGCGGAGTGCGTCGTTGAGACCGATGGCGAGCACAAATGCATCGAACTCTTCGAGATCGCGGGTGCCGATCCAGTTGAGTGCTGAGCGAGCATTCATCGACTCTGCGCCGATCAGGTCGAGGTCGCAGCCGCGTCCCGTTTTCGCCTCGATGGCGCGCGCGAGTTGCCCGGTCAACCCGAGTCGATGCGACTCGACACCCCAACCGTGGCTGTGTCCGTTGCCGACCAGAAGTACGCGGTCGGCTCGCGGGTCACCGGTTCGCGTGACCGAGGAATCGGTCGGGTGAAGGTAGTTGCGCAACTTGACGAGTCGCAACGCGTACCACGCGCGGAACACGGGTCGCAGCAAACCGGATGCCATTGGCCAGGCCCTTCTTGTTATTGGAAGTCTCGGGACCGGTGAAGCACTCCCGCAGAGAGTGATTCGAAGCCGTCGGCCACAAGGTTTGTCACCCCTTCGGGGGATCTTTCCAGGATGCCGCGCACGAGCAGCGCCGCCGACTCGCGGGCGACGCGGCGGTAGCGCTTCCAAACGCCAACCGAGCAGATCACGTTCACCCAGCCGTGCTCATCCTCGAGGTTCATGAAGGTGATGCCGGATGCCGTACCTGGCCGCTGCCGGTGGGTGACGAGACCGGCGACCTCGACGCGGCGGCCCGGCTCGTGAGTGCGCAGGGCCGACGAGGGCAGCACCCCTCGCTCGTCGAGAGCGGAACGCAGGTGGGCGACCGGATGATCGTCGACCGAGATGCCGGTCGCCCAGAGGTCATCGCGAAGGATCTCGAACGACGTCGGGTCGGCGAATAGCGGCGGCTGCACGGTGACCACTGTTGACGGCAGAAACTCTGCTCGGTCACCGGCGGCCGCACCTGCCCGCCAGAGCGCCTCACGTCGGTCGAGGTCGAAACCTTCGAAGGCGTCAGCGGTCGCGAGAGCCTCGAGTTGCGCCGTGCTGAGGCCGACCCGCCGCACCAGGTTCTCCATCGAGGTGAAGGCACCGCGTGCCTCTCGTTCGGCGACAATCCTGCGGGCGACGGTCTCACCGATCCCGCGCACTTCGGCGAGGCCGAGTCGCACCACCGCCCGGCCGTCGCGGCGATGCTGATCGCGCAGGTCGGGGGCGGTGGCGTCGAAGATCTCCACGGGCGCTTGGACCCCCATGCAGTCGTCGAGCCCGGTCTCACCGAGCTGCCCCATGACATCCGCCGCGTTCAACGGCTCGAGCACCGCGAACACTCCTGACCGGTGGATGTCGGGACGCCGCACCTCGACCCCGTGCCGCCGGGTATCGGCGACCAGGGTCGCGGGGGAGTAGAAGCCCATCGGCTGCGCCCGGAGGAGCCCGGCCAGGAACGCCCCGGGGTAGTGCAGCTTGAGCCACGAGGATGCGTAGACCAGGAGGGCGAACGACAGGGCGTGACTCTCGGCAAAACCGAAGTTCGCGAACGCCTCGATCTGCCCGTAGATCGTCGCGATCCCGTCGTCGTCGAGACCTTTCGCGCGCAACCCGGTCACGAGCTTTTCGCGCAGCAACCCGATCTTGTAGTAGCCGCGTTTCGAACCGAGCGCCCGGCGCAGCAGGTCGGCCTCTTCTGGGTCGAGTCCGGCGAGGTCGCGGGCGATCTTGATCACCTGTTCCTGAAAGACCGGCACTCCGAAGGTGCGCCCGAGAATCGGCTCGAGCTCGGGATGCAGAAACTCAAACTTCTCGCCCAGTTTCCGCCGCACGAATGGATGCACCGCCCCACCCTGAATCGGTCCGGGTCGGATCAGCGCGATCTGGATGACGAGGTCGTAGAAGCACCGCGGCTGCAACCGGGGGAGCAGCCCCATCTGCGCCCGGCTCTCCACCTGGAACACCCCGATTGCGTCGGCTCGGCAGAGCGCGTCGTAGGTGGCCGACTCCTCCTTCGGGATGGTCGCGAGAGTCAGCTCCCGCCCGAAGGTGTCGCGGATGCAGTCGAACGAATGCTGAAGGGCCGACAGCATCCCGAGACCCAACAGGTCGAACTTGACCAGCCCCATCCACTTGCAGTCGTCTTTCTCCCACTGCAGTAC
>JBDTNW010000327.1:0-2780 GCA_039933575.1 Pseudolysinimonas sp.
GGCCCGACGTCATCACGAACTCGTCGTGGTGGCAGCGGCTCGGCGGCTTCGCGTCAGCTCCGGTCGCTCAAGGCAAAGATCACGGCGCCTGGCCGGTCGTGCGGGCGGCGACCGATCCTGACGCCGAGTCGGGCACGTTCTTCGGCCCCGGCCAGATGTTCGGGATGCGCGGCGCTCCGGTTGCCCAGGCGCCGGTCACCTCGTCGGCCTCCCCGGAGTTCGGCGCGAAACTGTGGGCGCTTGCCGAAGAGTGGTCGGGAGTGCCGTTCGACGTCTGATCCGATAGGCCACCTCGAGCGCAACGCATCCGGCCGCAGCCGCGATCCCGACGGTCACGAGCGACGCAGTCGACGGGCGCTCGAATGAGAAGAACTGCGTCACCAGGGGAACCGTGAACACGAGGACGAGTCCGAGGTAACCCGCGGCGACGATCGCTGCCTTCCAGCGGTCGAACGGTCGGCACAGGATGACCAGAACCCACAGTCCGGTCAGGGTGAGGGCGATGGCTGCGCTGGACGGCACCTCCGCCGCCCGCCCGGAGAGTCGCAAAGCAAGGACCACCGCTGAGACCGATGCGGCGATCACCAAACCGGATGGCACGCAGAAGCGGGTGGCACGACGCAGGAAGCCGGGGAGTGCCCGGTGAGCATCCGGCAACAGCGCCAGAACGAGTGCGGGGAGGCCGATCGTGAGTCCGTCAACGGCCGCGAGCTGACGAGGCAGGAACGGATACGGTCCGAGCACGCTGCCGAAGATGACCGCCAGAGCGATCGCGTACACAGTCTTGGAGAGGAAAAGCTTTGCGAGACGTTCGACATTCGCGATCACCCGCCTGCCCTCGGCGACCACTCGCGGCAACTCCGAGAACTGGCCGTCGAGGAGCACCAGATTTGCGACCGACCGGGTCGCCGCAGACCCCGAACCCATCGCGATCCCCAGGTCGGCATGCTTCAGTGCCGGGGCGTCGTTGACGCCATCGCCGGTCATCGCAACGACGTGGCCGCGGGAACGGAGCGCCGCAATGATCGCCACCTTCTGATCCGGACGCACTCGACCGAACACGGCATGCTGCTCCAGGATGTCAGCGATCGCATCCGACTCCTCCGGCAGTGCGCTCGCATCGAACCCGTCACCGTCCGAGATTCCGGCCTCGCGGGCGATCGCGGCCACCGTCGCCGGATGGTCGCCCGACAGCACCCAAAGCCGCACGCCCTGTTTCTGGAAGTAGGACACGGCCGCGGCGGCGTCAGGTCGGAGGTGCTCCTGAAACACGAGGAGGGCGACCGGAGCGAGGTCGCCGGGGGGCGACGCTAGGTCGGCCTCCCCCGCGGTGATCGGCGCGACGCGGTGAGCGAGCACGAGGATGCGATCGCCGCTCGCGGCGGAAACCCCGGCACGAGCTAGTACGGGCGAGCCTGCGTCGAGCACGGTGTCGGGCGCGCCGAGCACCCAGCAACCCGGCGCTGACCCGGCCGGCAGGCTGACGGCGCTCCAGCGGAACGAAGACGAGAAGCCGACCACGCGATCCGGCTGCTCACCCGGGACCGCCGCGAAGCGTTGTCCGAGACCCCGCGCCGTCGCATTGGCTCCTGGCTGTGCCGCGAACCAGGCCAGAGCGGCCTCCCACCCGCCGGGTTCGCTCAGGGGGATAACGTCGCGCAGCACGATCGACCCGTCGGTGAGGGTGCCGGTCTTGTCGAAGCACAGCGCATCGACCCGCGCCAACAGCTCCACTGCCGACAGCTCTTGCACGAGCACTCGCTGACGGGCCAGCGTGAGTGCGCCCACCGCGAGAGCGACGGTCGTCATGAAGATGAGTCCCTGGGGCACCATGCTCACGACACTCGAGACGGCGAGCACCGTTCCCTGCTCCCAGACGCCGGTCGTGAGCGCAAAAGCCCAGCCCCCCAGTGCCTGAAATTGGCCGTTGACCACGAGGAATGTGAGCGGGATCAGGATCCAGCTGATCCACCGCACCACACGCGCGAGACTCAGGCGCAGCTCGGACTGCACGAGCGTGAACGATCGCATGTCGGTCGCGACACGATTCGCGTACGACGACGCGCCCACCCGGGTGACCTGGATGAGGCCCTGGCCGCCGACAACGAACGAACCCGACAGCACTTCGCGTCCGGGCTCGGCGGCGACCGCCTCCGACTCCCCACTCAGCAAGGACTCGTCAACGCCGAGTCCGGTCGCCGTGAGCACGACACCGTCGGCAACGATCTCGTCGCCCGCGCCGAGCACCATGACGTCATCGAGTACTACCTCTGCGACGGGCAGTTCGATCACCATGCCGTCGCGCAGTACGCGCGCGGCCGGGGCGGTGAGCACGGTAAGCCGTTCGAGGGTGTACTTGGCGCGCAGTTCCTGTCCGATCCCGATCGCGAGGTTGGCGATCACGAACACGCCAAACAGTGCGTCCTGCCAGTAGCCGAGGATCAGCAGTACCGCGAAAGCGCCACCCACGATTCCGTTGAAGAGGGTGAGCACGTTGGCGCGCAGGATGTCGATGACGGCGCGGCTGACAGGCGGATGGTAGCGGTTGCCGAGGCCCGCAGCGAGCCGAGCTGCGGCGTCCGCCGAACTCAGGCCAACGGTCGGCTCAGCGCTGGACGGTGTCAGGTCGAATTCTCCGGGGCGCCGGTCCACGAGTTACACCCCGCCGAGTGATGTCCCGAAATGTGTGTCGAGCGTGGCGTGGGAGGTGGCGCGCAACTCCTCAAGCGGGATCGTGAAGTGGTCTTGCACCTCGAGGCCGCCCTCGGTGTCGGTGACGC
>JBDTNW010000328.1:0-2778 GCA_039933575.1 Pseudolysinimonas sp.
CATCGCGTCGACGGGTTGCTGTTCGATGTCGTCGGCTTCACGAACCTCAGCCACGACCATCTAGACGACTATCGTGCCGACACCGTCGAGTTGGCGATGGAGCGATACTTCCAGGCAAAACTTCCCCTCTTCCAGCCCGACCTTGCCAAGCGCGCGGTCATCTGTCTCGACACGGCCTACGGTGCACGGGTCGTCGAGGCCGCACGGGTCCCGGTGACGACGATCGCGACGATCGGTCATGCCTCCGCCCAAGATGTCGCGGGCGCCGACTGGACGGTCGAGATTCTTGATGCGACCGCCGCGTACACCGAATTCCGGCTGATCGGACCCGAGGGGCGCAGCCTGGTCACCCGTGAACCGCTGATCGGCTGGCACATGGCGGCAAATGCTGCACTCGGAATCGTCATGCTGGTCGAAGCCGGGTTCGAACTCGCGGCCATCGGGGCGGCCCTCGACGCTGATGGCGGCATCCGGGCCTACCTCCCAGGGCGCACCGAGCGGGTTTCGGGCGACCGCGGCCCCAGCGTCTATGTCGACTTCGGGCACAGCCCCGACGCCTTCGAGAACACGCTCGCCGCCGTGCGGCAATTCACCACGGGGCGCACGATCATGGTTTTTGGCGCCGACGGTGACCGCGACAAGACCAAGCGTCTCGACATGGGGCGCGTCGCAGCGGAGGGCAGCGACATCCTGGTCGTGACCGATCATCATCCACGGTTCGAGAACGCGGCGGAGATCCGGCAAACCCTGCTTGCCGGCGCACTGCTCGCTGAGCGTCAGCCTGAGACTTACGAGGTAAGTCCGCCCGAGGCGGCGATCGTGAAAGCGGTTTCGCTCGCCCAGGACGGCGATTCGATTCTCTGGGCAGGTCCCGGCCACCAGGACTACCGCGACATCGAGGGCCAGCGAACGCCCTATTCAGCACGTGAACTCGCCCGAGAGGCTCTGCGCGAGGCCGGCTGGTGATCGTTCTCACCCTGGCCGAGATCGCGGATGCTCTCGGCGGCACGATCGTGCGGGGAGAACTCGGCGCCGTAATCACCGGCAGTGTCGAGACCGACTCCCGGCTTGTCTCTCCGGGATCGGTTTTCTTCGCCCTGCCGGGTGAGCACACCGACGGCGCGCTTTTTGCCGAAGCGGCCGTCGAGGCAGGAGCCGTGCTGGTCGTGGCCGAGCGCGAGACGGATGCCGGAGCAGCTTTGATCGTCGTTGACGACTCAGTGGCCGCGCTGGGTGCACTCGCCCGGGCTGTTGTCGCCCGAGTTCGTGCGCTCGGGCGCTTGCGCGTTATCGCGGTTACCGGATCAAACGGCAAGACGACAACGAAGAACCTGTTGCACGCGGTACTCGCTGCCGAGGGGCCAACCGTCGTGCCCGAGGGGTCGTTCAACAACCACGTCGGCGCGCCGATCGCGATGCTGGGAATCGACGAAAACACCGAGTACCTGGTCGTCGAGATGGGGGCGAGCAAGGTTGGCGAGATCGCCCGCCTGATCGCGATCGTTACCCCCGATATCGGCATCGTTCTCAAAGTCGGGCTCGCGCATGCAGGCGAGTTCGGGGGGATCGAGGCGATCCAGCGCGCGAAGTCCGAGATGGTGACCGACCTCCCGTTCGATGCGGTCGCGCTGCTGAACGGTGACGACCCTCGTGTCTCTGCAATGGCCGACGTCACCGCGGCACGTGTCGTGCGCTTCGGCATCGGGGAGGCCAACGACGTGCGGGCGGATGACATCGACGCCACGATCGACGGCACAGCGTTCGACTATCTCGCCGACGGTGAGCGCCGACGCGTGAAGCTGCGCATCCTGGGTGAGCACCATGTCGCGAACGCCCTCGCAACGCTGGCTGCTGCGCGCGAACTCGGCGTACCCGCCGCGCGGGCGATTGCCGCCATCGAGACGGTTCCGCGAGCCGAACGCTGGCGCATGGAACTGCTCGATCCGGGCACGGGCGTTACCGTCATCAACGACGCCTACAACGCGAGCCCCGACTCCACCGCCGCCGCACTCAAGACGCTGGCGCAGTTGACGCAGTCCGGCCGACGGTCGATTGCCGTGCTCGGCGAGATGGCGGAACTGGGGGAGTACGCGCAAGAAGAACACGACCGTATCGGTCGCCTGGCCGTGCGCCTCAACATCGCCCAACTGGTCGTCGTCGGCGAACGCGCTCGCCACATCCATGCTGCCGCTGGTCTTGAGGGATCGTGGGACGGGGAGTCGGTGTTCGTCGCTGATCCCGACGCGGCCTACGCTTTCCTCCGTGAGGAACTCCGGCCGGGCGACGTGGTGCTCGTGAAGTCCTCCAAGTCGGCGGGCCTCAGGTTCCTCGGCGACAAGTTGGGGGGAGTGACCGCGTGATCGCTTTGCTCTTCGCGGGAGCCTTCTCTCTCGCCTTTACGCTCTTCCTCACCCCGTTGTTCATTCGACTCTTCAAGCGGCTCGGCTGGGGTCAGTTCATCCGTGACGACGGCGTCGCGGGAGGCCAACTCCGCCACCACACGAAACGCGGAACTCCGACGATGGGCGGCATCGTCTTCCTGGTCGGCGGATTCCTCGGCTACATCTTTGGGCACTGGGTGGCTGGCGTTCCCTGGACGATGGTCGGCGTGCTCGTCTTCGCGATGGCGTTCGGGCTCGGACTCGTCGGCTTCCTCGATGACTTCATCAAGACCCGTAAGCAGCGCAGCCTCGGCATTGGCGGCTGGACCAAGATCGCCGGGCAGGTGATCGTCGGCACTGTGTTCGCGGTGTTCGCGATCACCGAGAACTTCCGTGA
>JBDTNW010000329.1:0-2777 GCA_039933575.1 Pseudolysinimonas sp.
CCCTGGCGCTTCTTGTACCCGGTCTTGTTCTTGAACTTCTGGATGACGATCTTCGGCCCACGCTCGTCACCGACGACCTCGGCGGTGACGGTGATCTTCGCGAGTGCCTTGGCTTCGTGGGTGATCGTGTCGCCGTCGACGAGCAGCACCGGCGTCAACTGGATGTTGCCATCCTTGTCGCCCGCGATGCGGTCGAGAACGACGATCGTGCCGACCTCGACCTTTTCTTGACGCCCACCGGCGCGCACGATTGCGTAAACCACGAAGAATCCTTTGTTAGGGAAGATTTCGGGTGCATCTTCGCTACGCGAAGAGTCTGTTGAGCGAACACGGTTCGAACGAACAGAGCCCGGCACCTGCCGGGAGCACACCAAGGGTCGAGTTTAGCGCCAAAACGGGCGAACTATCAAACCCCGCTCAGACCTCGTCGAGAGTGCCGCTGACCTTGTAGTCGAGGGGATGCCGCTGAAGCCATCCCCAGAGCAGGATCGCGCCAAGAACGACCACCGGAAGCACGCTCACCAACACGCTGAGAGCCCGAAACGCCAGCACCGCGGGCGAGGTCGGCGTTGATGTCGCGTGGAGACCAGTCGCCGATCCGACGAGCCCGATCGCCCAGAGGATGAGCGTGAATGCGAGAGTGACGACGAACAGCAGCAGCGCCCCGGCTGTGGCGGCGAGCACTGCCCTGGTCACGACATGTCCCAGGCGCAGGCTCGCGGCAATCGGGGCGATCTGCCAGAAACACAGGAAGGCGCCCAGTGCAATCGGGAGCGGCCCGGCCAGAGAGCCAACGAGTTGTCCCGACCAGATCGCACCGAAGAAGCTGCCGTCGACAACAGGGTCGGCAATCACGGCAAGCGAGGAAAAGGTCGCGCCGAGGAATCCCAGCACGATCAGTGCGACCAGAATGCCGATGGCGGTCATCAGTGCCGGCAGCGCGCCGCGACGTGTGAGAACTCGGGCGACATCCTGCTCGGTCATGGGGCCAGACTATCCAGGTGATTCTCATCGATGAGCCCGTCTGGCCGGCTCACGGCACGGTTTGGGCGCACCTGGTGAGTGACGAGTCGTACGCCGAGCTGCACGCTTTCGCGAAGGCGGCTGGCATCCCGCCGCGAGGGTTCGACAACGACCACTACGACGTGCCACGCGAGCGCTGGGACGATCTGGTCGATCGTGGCGCGCTGCCGGTCACCGCGCGTGAGTTGTTGCGCAGGCTTCAGCACGCCGGGCTGCGCGTTCGGCAGCGGGACAAGTCACCGAAGGACTCATCCCACCGCCCCTAATGCCCCGACCTGTTACTCCGTCGGTGTGGTCGGAGTGACGTTTCCACTGGATGAGGCTCGACGTGATCCGCGGCGGCCCTGACCGGGCTGCTTCGGCTCGGGCAGCGCCTCCAGGACCGAACCGAGGATGACTTCGGCGTCTTTCGGGCTGACGCGACGCGAACCGCGCGGCGCCTTCGTGGCCGGGAGGTCGAGGATCTCGATCGCAGCCTCTGCCGCGGCCACCGCGACTGTCTGCGCGGGCGCCTCACCCTCGGAGTGCACGACGGTGCTCTTGGCGATCTGAGCGAGAGCGTTCTTGACGTCCTCGGTGATCGCGTGGGTGCCGGTCGAGCCCACCCCGTTTTTCACCCCTGAGGAAGCGACTCCAGCCAAGCCACCGCCACCGCCTCCGCGACCGCGACGACTGCGTGAAGATGCCGACGACGACGCAGGAGCACCACCGCCGTTGCTCGACGAACCTTCGTTGCCGGCACGGTGCTTGAACACCGGGTCGTGATGGATGATCAGACCGCGTCCGGCGCAGACCTCACAGCTTTCGCTGAACGATTCCAGCAGGCCGAGCCCGAGCTTCTTGCGGGTCATCTGTACGAGCCCCAGAGAGGTGACCTCGGCGACCTGATGCTTCGTGCGGTCACGTGAGAGGCACTCCACCATCCGGCGCAGCACGAGGTCGCGGTTGGACTCCAGCACCATGTCGATGAAGTCGATGACGATGATGCCGCCGATGTCGCGCAACCGCAGTTGGCGCACGATCTCTTCGGCGGCCTCGAGGTTATTCTTCGTCACGGTCTCTTCGAGGTTGCCGCCCGAGCCGACGAACTTGCCGGTGTTGACGTCGACAACGGTCATCGCCTCAGTGCGGTCGATGACCAGTGAACCGCCCGACGGCAGCCAGACCTTGCGCTCGAGCGCTTTGTCGATCTGCTCGCTGACGCGCATCTTGTCGAACGAGTCGACCTGGTCGTCGTACTTTTCGAGACGGTCGACCAGGTCGGGTGCCACGGCATCGAGGTAGCCCCGAATGGTTGCGAGAGCGTCGTCGCCCTCGACCACGAGCTTGTGGAAGTCCTCGTTGAAGACATCCCGAACGATCTTCAGCAGCAGGTCGGGCTCGCTGTGCAGCAGCGCCGGAGCGGGCTGGGTCTGCACCGCGTGATCGATTTCGGTCCACTGCGTGATGAGGCGTTGAACGTCGAGCGTCAACTGCTCTTCCGTTGCCCCCTCGGCGGCGGTGCGCACGATGACGCCCACCTCGTCGGGCAGCACCTCTTTGAGGATCTTCTTGAGGCGTGCGCGCTCGGTGTCGGGGAGTTTGCGGCTGATGCCGTTCATCGACCCGTTCGGCACGTAGACCAGGTAGCGGCCGGGGAGCGAAACCTGCGAAGTGAGGCGGGCGCCCTTGTGACCGACCGGATCCTTCGTGACCTGCACCAGCAACTTGTCGCCGGGCTTGAGCGCGAGTTCGATCTTGCGCGCCTGGTTCTT
>JBDTNW010000330.1:0-2775 GCA_039933575.1 Pseudolysinimonas sp.
GCACCGCCCCTGTCGATCCGGCGCTCGGCGCGGTGTCGTTGCTGCGTCTGCAGCGTCGAATCGTCGCCGAAAGTGCCCACGGCATCCCGGCGGTCGCCCACGAGGAGTGCCTCGCGGGCTTCGCTGCCTGGGGTGCCACCGCCTACCCGGTGCCGGTCTCGTGGGGTGCCTCGTTCAACCCTGAACTGATCGAGCGGATGGCGCGCCGCATCGGCGAGGACATGGCGTCGGTCGGCGTTCACCAGGGTCTCGCTCCCGTGCTGGACGTCGTGCGCGATGCCCGCTGGGGTCGCGTCGAGGAATCGATCGGCGAAGACCCCTATCTGGTCGGCACGATCGGCGCGGCCTACGTTCGCGGCATCGAGGCCGCCGGCGTGGTCGCGACGCTCAAGCACTTCGTGGGCTACTCGGCGTCACGCGCCGGTCGCAATCTCGCCCCGGTGTCAATCGGGCGGCGTGAACTGGCCGACGTGCTGCTGCCGCCGTTCGAGATGGTGCTGCGCGACGGCCGCCCGCGTTCGGTGATGAACTCTTACACCGACCTGGACGGCATCCCGTCGGCGGCCGACCGCTCACTGCTCACAGTGTTGCTGCGCGACGAGTGGGGTTTCGACGGCACTGTCGTGTCGGACTACTTCGCGATCGCCTTCTTGCACACCCTGCACGGCACGGCGGCCGACCTAGGTGACGCGGCTGCCGCCGCACTGCGGGCCGGGATCGACGTCGAACTGCCGACGGTGCACACTTTCGCCGAGCCGCTCCTGGCAGCCATCCGAAGTGGTGCGCTCGACGAAGCGGTTGTCGACCTTGCCCTGACCCGGGTGCTGCGCCAGAAGGGCGAGCTCGGACTGCTCGACCCGGAGTGGTCGGCCGTTCCGTCGGCTTTGGCCGGGCGCGACCTTGACGATCTCGAGGCCGTTCGCGGCACGATCGACCTCGATCCGCCGGTCAACCGTGCGATCGCGCGCGAAATTGCCGAGCAGGGGGTCGTCCTGCTGCGCAACGACGGCGTGCTGCCCCTCGGTGCGCCCGCCCGCATCGCGGTGATCGGTCCGACCGCTGATGACCCGTACGCGATGCTCGGCGGCTATTCGTTCCCGTCGCACGTTGGCGTCAATCATCCGGATTGGGAGATCGGCATCGAGATCCCCACCTTGTTCGAGGCCGTCGCGGCCGAGTTCCCTGGCTCGGCCGTGACGTCGACCGCGGGTACCACCGTCGACGGTGGCGAGACCGATGGCATCCCGGCGGCGGTTGAGGCGGCGAAGGCGGCGGATGTTGTCGTGCTTGCCCTCGGCGACCGTGCGGGGCTGTTTGGCCGCGGAACGAGCGGCGAAGGGTCGGATGCAGAAGCCCTCGACCTTCCCGGCGCGCAGATCGCGTTGCTCGACGCGCTGTTGGCTGCGGGAACCCCGGTCGTGGTCGTGCTGCTTTCGGGCCGACCGTACGCACTGGGCAACGCTGTGGGCGACGCAGCAGCGATTGTGCAGACCTTCTTCCCCGGTGAAGAGGGTGGGCCGGCAATCGCCGGCGTGCTCAGCGGTCGCGTGAACCCGAGCGGTCGGCTTTCGGTGAGCGTTCCTGCCACCTCGGGCGCTCAGCCCTCGACGTACCTGGCGTCCCCGCTCGGGCAGAAGAACTCGGTGTCGAACATCGACCCCAGTGCCGCCTATCCGTTCGGGTTCGGTTTGTCGTACACCGACTTTGAATGGACGGATGCCACGGCCGAGTCGATCTCGATCGGCACCGATGGTGTGGCGCGGCTTTCGGTCACGATCCGCAATGTGGGTGATCGCGCTGGGGCCGAGGTTGTGCAGGTCTATCTGCACGATCCGGTGGCCTCGGTCGTTCGACCCGTCGAGCGCCTCATCGCGTATCAGAAGGTCTGGTTGTCGTCGGGGGAGAGCGTTCGCTTAGTGGTCGAGGTCCCGGCCGATCTGGCGGCGTTCACCGGGGTCGACGGATCTCGGATTGTCGAACCCGGCGCGCTGTCCTTCGGGTTCGGTCGGTCGAGCGGCGACATCCCGCTGCGAGTGGATGTCGAGCTGACCGGTGCGGTGCGACGAGTCGGGTTCGATCGAGCGTTGCACGCGAGCTGGTCAGACGGCCGGTGACCCGAGTGCCGAGCTGGCCTAGAGCCGGGCGGAGTACTGGGCGAGGATCTCGGGACGATGATCGCTCTGCGGTTCCGCAGCCAGCGGAACAACCCACTCGGGCCGTTCGCCGGTCAGCACCCACGCGGCCTGCACAGCAGCGCCGCGCGCGACATACTCACCGGGTTCGGGCACGGCCACCGGCACGTCGAACACCTGCGCGGCGATCGCCGACACCGCCGGGTTCTGGGCGGCACCACCGATCAGCAGGATGCGCTGGGCGACGACCCCGACATCCCGAACTGCGGCGAGACCCGCAGCGAGACCGCAGAGGAGGCCCTCGATGGATGCCCGCGCGAGATCCGCGCGGGTCGTTGCTGCGAGGGTCATGCCGAACAGGGTCGCCGTCGCGTCAGGACGGTCGGGAGTGCGTTCGCCCTCGAACCAAGGCTGGAGCACGAGACCGCCGGCACCCGGCTGAGCCGAGAGCGCGAGCGTGCCGAGCTCGGTGTGGTCGACCGCGAGAAGTCCGGCGATCGAGTCGAGCACGCGCGCGGCGTTGAGTGTGGCCACAAGGGGCAGGAAGAGGCCGCTCGCGTCGGCGAATCCGGCCACCGAGGCCGACCCCGCGGGCGAGCCCGTGACGGCAAACACGGTACCGCTGGTGCCGATTGAGACGACG
>JBDTNW010000331.1:0-2759 GCA_039933575.1 Pseudolysinimonas sp.
AGGTCGGTGTCCCCGACAGTCGGCACGAACCGGTAGGGGTCATCCGCCGTCCAGGCTGGGCCGTTGTCGTAGGTCGCCGTGAGTTCGTAGGCCTGACCGTCTCCCGCCGCGTAGCCCTGCCACAGCCCGTCGGCGACGTGGTCGAGGGTGACGCTCGTGCCATCCGTCCGCACGGCAGTGACCGTCTTGGCGAGCGGTCGCACGGCGCGGATCACGAACCCTGCCGTGGCCCCCGACCCGATCGGATGCTGGCCGAGCCAGTCGTGCGGACGAGGGTGTGTCGCGCCAACGAGGGAGGCGATCAGCCCCGCATCGAGCACCGGAAGCTCGGGCGCCGCGGCCGCGCGTGGCATTAGCGGACCTTGCCGTATTGCACCGAGAGGATGTGCACCGGTTCGGTGAAAGCGTCGAGCCGCACGAAATCCGATTCGTTCCAAGTCCACTTCTGGTCGGTGATCAGTTCGTGCACGTCGAACGGCGCCCCGGGTTCGAGCCCGAGTTCACGAACGTCGAGGTGCACGAGCGTTTCGCGCACCGCGTGCGGGTCGAGGTTGGCGACCACGATGATGCCGTCACGCGACCCCGGCCCCGTCTGCCCGACACCCGTGAACTGTGCCGCGAGAAACTTCGAGTAGACCAGAACCGAGTCGTCGTCGCTCCAGTGAACCCGGAGGTTGCGCAGCTGAAGCAGGGCGGGATGTTCGCGACGGATCGCGTTGAGCCGGGTCAGGTAGGGCGCGAGAGTGCGACCCGTCGTATCGGCGCGGGCCCAATCCCGCTGCTTGAATTCGTACTTTTCGTTGTCGAGGTTCTCTTCGCTGCCGGGGCGGGCGACGTCCTCGAAGAGTTCGTAACCCGAGTAGACGCCCCACGACGGGGATGCTGTCGCGGCGATCGCGGCGCGGATTTTGTAGGCTGGCGGCCCGCCGAATTGTAGAAACTCGGTGAGGATGTCGGGGGTATTGACGAACAGATTCGGGTGCAGGTAGTCGGCCGACTCGGTCGCCAGGCCGGTGAGAAACTCCTCGAGCTCAGGCTTCGTGTTGCGCCAGGTGAAGTAGGTGTACGACTGCTGAAAGCCGACCTCGGCGAGAGCGGCGAGCATCGGCGGGCGCGTGAAGGCTTCGGCGAGAAAGACCACCTCGGGATGCGTCGCGGCCACCCGTGCGAGCAGCCATTCCCAGAACCACAGCGGTTTGGTGTGCGGGTTGTCGACGCGAAAAATCTTCACGCCCTGCGCGATCCAGTACTCGACGATGCGCAGCACCTCGGCGCTGAGGCCCTCGGGGTCGGTGTCGAAGTTCAGCGGGTAGATGTCTTGGTACCGCTTGGGTGGGTTTTCGGCGTAGGCGATCGAGCCGTCCGAGCGGTGCGTGAACCATTCGGGATGCTCGGTCACCCACGGATGGTCGGGGGAGCACTGCAGCGCGAGGTCGAGTGCCAGCTCGAGCCCGTTCGACTCCGCCTGAGCGAGAAAGAAGCTGAAGTCGTCGAGCGTTCCCAGTTCGGGATGGATGCTGTCGTGCCCACCAGCCGTGCCATCCGCCCGAGCACCGCCGATCGCCCACGGGCTGCCCGGGTCATTCGGCCCGGCCTCGGCCGCGTTGTTCGGCCCTTTGCGAAACGCGGTGCCGATCGGATGGATCGGCGGGAGGTAGACGACGTCGAACCCCATCGCGGCGACCGCGGGCAGCCGCTTGGCCGCGGTGCGGAAGGTGCCCGACGTCCAGGTGCCGTCTTTCGCCTTCTTGGCGCCCTCCGACCTGGGGAAGAACTCGTACCAGGAGCCGACGGCGGCACGAGCTCGTTCGACCCGCAGAACCTGCTCGTCCGAGGTGGTGGTCAGCGACAGCACAGGGTGGGCGGCGACGGCTTTGGCGACCCGTGAGTCGTGGGCAACCTTGAGTCGAGCGGCCGGCGTCAGTCCGGTGTCACCGAGGGCGCGGGCGGCGTCGGCGAAGATCTTGCCCGACCCGCGCTCGAGGAGGGCGACCCCGTCAGCGAAGACGACGTCGGCATCCTGCCCCGCAGGAATCTTCAGGTCGGCCGCATGCAGCCAGGTCGCCCAGTCGTCGCTCCCGGCGCTGACTCGCCAGCGCCACAGCCCAGGTGCGTCGATCAGCACATCGGCGCGCATCCGGTCGGTGCCGGGGGAGGTCTCGGTCATTAGGTGCCGAGTCGTCACCCCCGCCGGGTTGGTCAGTTCGAGCTCGACGCGCAGCAGGTCGTGACCCTCGCGGAAGACCGTCGCCTCGAAGGGCACCACCTCGCCGACGTAGGAATTCGCGGCCCAGAGGTTCTCGCGCTGACGCGGTCGAAGATCGCGGATCGGGATGCGACCGAGCCGTCCCGGACCTGTGACCGCGAAGTCGGGGGGGACGACGGAATCGGCGACCATGACTCGACCGTACCGCGCGCGGGCGCCCGAAACCTCTCGGTAACCCGCCGCCTCTAGGCTCGACCCTCGTGAAAGCCATTCGTCGGTTCACCGTCCGCCCTGTGCTCCCCGAGAGCCTCGCGGCCCTCGACGAACTCGCGGCGAACCTTCGCTGGTCGTGGCATCAGCCGACCATCGAGCTGTTCCGCGAGATCGCCCCCGAGGCGTGGGATGAGGATGCCGACCCGGTCGGCCTGCTCGGCGCGGTCGCACCCGAGCGGCTCGCCGACCTCGCGGCAGACGGCGGTTTCGTGGGTCGCGCCAACGCTCTCGTCGACGACCTGCGCAGCTACCTGCGCGAACCCCGCTGGTACCAGACGCT
>JBDTNW010000332.1:0-2756 GCA_039933575.1 Pseudolysinimonas sp.
GTCGACGACGTCGAGGTGCCCTGCGTCGTCGGTACCTGGAATCTCGATGTCGCCGACTACGCCGCGCAATCCGAGGCGTACACGCTGGGTCTCGGGTTGCCGATCGTCGGCTTCGCGATGTCGGGTTCCGGCAAGATCACCTTCGCGGGTGAGGGGCTCGTCGCCACCGACGTCGTGCTCACCACAACGGGCACGATCGTCGCCGGAGATACCCGCACACCGCTGAACCAAACCTCGGCCTACACGGGAACTGGCGATTGGGTGGAAGGCGCAGGCTCGACCATCGACTTCGCGAACTGGTCCAACACCCCCGGAGTCGGCGAGATCACCGTCGATGGCTCATCCCCGACGATCGACTTCACCGACATCCCCTCAGTCGGCATCACCTGCACGGCGACCGATCTGACGCTGAAGGCTCCGGATGCTCCGCTCTCGTCGCTCTGGCACCGCTAAGCGGTTTCAGTCAGCCGACGTACGGCTCGCTCCCGGTCGCGCGGTCCACGATCGCGGCGTAGACCTCGGGCGAGGTCGTGTTCTCGGCGAGCCGGTTGGGCTTGCCCGCGCCGTGGTAGTCGCTTGACCCGGTGCTCACCAGCCCGTACTTGCGGGCGATCTCGGACCAGCGGGTCACTGCTGCCGGGGGGTTGTCCCGATGCCCGATCTCGACACCGAACAGGCCGGCGTCGACCAGTGCGGCGATGCGGCGATCATCGAACAGGTGATCGGGACCGCGAGTACCGGGATGTGCAAGCACCGGCACGCCTCCTGCCTCGGCGACGAGTCGCACACCGTCGACCGGCTTCGGAGCCTCGTGCGGTCGGTAGTAGCCGCCGCGCCAATGCAGGATGCTGTCGAACGCAGCCGATCGATCCGGCACATGTCCCCGCGCGACCAGCGCGTCGGCGATGTGCGGCCGTCCGACCGTCGCACCGGGTGCAGTCTGCGCGAGCACGTCATCCCAGTCCAACGCGTAGTCGACGGCGATCCGCGCGACCATCGCTTCGGCACGGTGAAGGCGTTCGGCGCGGATGCTTTCGGTCGCCGCGAGCAGCGCCGGATGGGCGGGATCGATCAGATACGCGAGAACGTGCACGCTCGCGCCGCTGAGTTGGGTTGACAGTTCCATCCCCGGCACGACCGTGATCCCGGTCCCCCGTGCGGCCTCGAATGCGGGAGCCCATCCTGCCGTCGAATCGTGGTCGGTAATCGCGATGGCGCCGAGACCCGCCTCAACGGCCGCGGCGATGAGTTGCGCGGGAGTCTCCGTGCCATCCGAGACAGTGCTGTGCGCATGGAGGTCGATGGGGCCCGGACGCATCCGCCCATCGTAGGCTCGCAGAGCTATGTTCCGCCGCGTCCTCTCCGCCGTCGTGCTCGTCGTCTTAGGCGTCGCGCTGCTGCTCGCCGCATGGCCTCAGTTGCTCGGCATTCAGCGCGAGGTTGGGGTGGTGCAGGTCACGACCTTGCGCGGATTGCTGGCGGCGATCGCCTTGCTGTGTGTGGTGTTCTTCACCCTCATTGCCCTCGTGTGGAGCCGCCTTCGCCGATTCGCGGGAGCCATCGCGCTCCTTCTGTTGGCCTTCGCTGGGATCGAAGTCGCAGTACTCACGACCCGTGGCGTCGGCGATCTCGCGTTCGAAACGAAGGCACCCGGAGATCTGACGGTGCTGTCCTGGAACACCCTCGGCGACTCCCCCAGCGTCGAGGCGATCGCGAAGCTCGCGATCGATCAGGATGCCGACATCATCGTGTTGCCCGAAACCAGTGCCGACTACGCGGGCCAAGTGCAGGGTGCGCTGAGTGCGAGTGGCCTTTCGATGAAGCTCATCCCGCTCTCCTACGACCAGATCTCGAAGGCCCGGTCGACGATGCTGCTCATCTCGAACGACCTCGGCGACTATGTGCGGGATGACAGCAAGGGCGGCACCGATCAACTGCCGTCAGTGCTGGCGGTGCCGGTCGACGGCACCGGTCCGGTCATCGTGGGCGCGCATCCGGTCGCTCCCGTTCCGGGCGAGATGGCGGGATGGCGGCAGGGTCTCGAGTGGCTTGCGGCCCGCTGCGCCGGTGACAACGTCATCCTGGCCGGCGACCTGAATTCGACCCTCGACCACTACACCGGCCTCGACGCCGCATCGGATGCCGGGGGCGGTATCGGCGACTGCCGGGACGGCGCGCGCGTCACCGGCAACGCGGCCGTCGGATCCTGGCCGACGATCCTGCCGAGCCTGCTCGGGGCGCCGATTGACCACGTGATGGCGACCCCGAACTGGACGTTCGTCGGATTTCGGGTGATCACCTCAGAGGATGACGCCGGCAGCGACCACCGCCCCGTCGTCGCGCAGTTGCGGCCTGCGGGCTGAGGCCGCTGGGGACGAATCCCCACCCGGTGAGATGATGGACCGCATGGCCGATGCCCGCACCGACTCGCAGCCCGCTCCGAGTCTCACCTCGAACCGCTCGACGCTTCCGCAGACGCCGGAATTTCGCGAGTACATCTCATCGAAGTGGGCGCAGCATCCCGATCTTCCGCCGTCGCCGCGGGTTGCCGCCGCGTACGCTGCCGCCCGCCGCCTTCGGCTCTCGGCCCTCTATCCGGGCACCCGGTTGATCGTGCCGGCGGGCCCCGCCCGAGTGCGCTCGAACGACACGGATTACGCCTACCGGGCGCATTCCGCCTTTGCCCACCTCACCGGCTGGGGTTCGGATGCCGTGCCCGACTCGGTGCTGGTGCTCGAGCCGACCGCCGACGGTCA
>JBDTNW010000333.1:0-2752 GCA_039933575.1 Pseudolysinimonas sp.
ATGTCGCCGTCGATCCCGACGCCCCACAGGCGTTTTCCGTCGACCTGAAGTTCGACATACGCGGCGGCTTGCGCGTCGCCGCCAGCCGAGAGCGTGTGCTCGACGTAGTCGTACAACGTGATGTCGTGGCCTTGCTCGGCGAGGATGCCGAGGAATGCGGCGATGGGTCCGTTGCCGTTCCCGGTCGCCGGCTGCACCTCCTCGTCGACCCGCATTTTGATCTCGAGGTGCACGATGCCATCCATGTCGCTCGCGGTGCGGGTGCCGAGCAGTTCGTAGCGTCCCCACTTGGCGTCAGCGTCGCCTGCGGGCAGGTACTCGTCTTGGAAGATTTCCCAGATCTGGTCGCTGGTGACTTCGCCACCTTCGATGTCGGTCTTGGCTTGAACGACGCCGCTGAATTCGATCTGGAGGCGGCGCGGCAGGTCGAGGGAACGGTCGGCCTTGAGCAGGTACGCGACACCCCCCTTACCCGACTGCGAGTTGACCCTGACGACGGCTTCATAGCCGCGACCGAGGTCTTTCGGGTCGATCGGCAGGTACGGAACGGCCCATTCGAGCTCGGAGACCGGGATGCCCTGCCGGGCCGCCTCGGCATCCATCGCCTCGAAGCCTTTCTTGATCGCATCCTGGTGGGAGCCCGAGAAAGCGGTGTAGACTAGGTCGCCCGCCCACGGCGAGCGCTCGTGAACCTTGAGCTGGTTGCAGTACTCGGCTGTGCGGCGAACCTCGTCGAGGTCGCTGAAGTCGATCTGTGGGTCGATCCCTTGGGTCAACAGGTTGATGCCGAGCGCGACGAGGTCGACGTTGCCGGTGCGCTCGCCGTTGCCGAACAGGCAACCTTCGATGCGGTCGGCACCTGCCTGGAAGCCCAGTTCGGCGGCCGCGATAGCGGTGCCGCGATCGTTGTGCGGGTGCAGCGACAACAGCACACTGTCGCGTTTGAGCAGATTGCGCGACATCCACTCGATCGAGTCGGCGTAGACGTTCGGGGTCGCCATCTCGACAGTCGCCGGCAGGTTGATGATGATCTTGCGGTCCGACGTCGGCTGGAAATGTTCAATCACGGCGTTGCAGACTTCGAGGGCGAACTCAAGTTCGGTGCCGGTATAGCTCTCCGGCGAGTACTCGTAGAACACCTTGGTCTCGGGAACTGTGGCCTCGTACTGGGTGCACCAGCGCGCACCCTGCAGAGCGATGTCGAGGATGCCCGCGCGATCGGTTCGGAACACAACGTCCCGCTGCAGAATGCTGGTCGAGTTGTACAGGTGCACGATCGCTTGCTTGGCACCCTTGATCGACTCGTAGGTGCGGGCGATCAACTCTTCGCGGGCCTGGGTGAGCACTTGAATCGTGACGTCATCCGGAATCAGGTTTTCTTCGATGAGTTGCCGCACGAAGTCGAAATCGGTCTGACTCGCCGACGGAAACCCGACCTCAATCTGCTTGTAGCCCATGCGCACGAGCAGGTCGAACATGATCCGCTTGCGTTCCGGGCTCATCGGGTCGATGAGCGCTTGATTGCCATCACGGAGGTCGACAGCACACCACATCGGGGCCCTATCGATCACCTTGTCGGGCCAGGTGCGGTCGGGCAGGTCGATGGCGAACTTGGTGGAATAGGGGCGGTAACGATGAACCGGCATCCCGGATGGTGCTTGCTCGTTCTTCATGATGCAGATTTCATGGTCGTGGTGGGTTCTTCCTGGTCGAAACGGGGATCAGCCGACGACAAACTCCGCGACAAGGGGGGCTAGATGGATGAGCCCTCGTCGCGGCAGCTAAGAAGAAGCAGACCGGAGTACACACACCGAGGGTAGCACTGCACTATGTTGTGGACCGGTCGGACGGGGATGCTTTCCGGCCCCACAGCGCAGCTAGCCCCACAGCACCTCCAGGAGGACGCCCATGTTCCGCACCCCGACCCTGCTCCGCGCGACCCTCGTGGTCGCCGTGGGGCTCAGTGCCGCAACGCTTCTGAGCGGCTGCATCTCGCCGGTCGCCATCGGTGGCGCGACTCCGAGGCCCACGTCGACAGGATTCGCCAGCGTCGGCGGCGATACCCCGGCGCCCATCAACACGGGTAACCCGGTCGCCCCGACCTCTGCACCGACCGATGGCTACGTCAGCATTCAGGACGACCTCAAGGTGCTCGCCGTCGCGGTACCCGTTACCTGGACCGACATCAACACCGCGCCCTTCGACGACAAGAGCGGCCAACAGTGGGCTTCGATCGCCGCCGCTACGAACCTGGACGATTATTTCGCGGGCTGGACTGCCTCGGGCGTGGAGGTCGGCGCGGCACCGGTCAACGCCAGCTCGACGGACGCCGACCTCACCGCGTTCCTCACCTCGCTCAGCGACTACCTGACTGCGGGCTGCACGGTCGACAAAGCCGCTGGTGCCTATACCGACCCGTACTACTCAGGCTTCGAGTCGATCTTCGAAGACTGTGGCGGATCCGGGAGCGGGGTTGAGGGGTTCGCCATCGTCGCTGTCAACACCGACCGCACCCACGTGATCTACGTGCGCGGTCAGATCGCCGACCCCTCCGAAAACCCGGGCGACATTTTCTCCAACATCACGAACTCCTTCCAGGCGACGATCTAACCTCCTGACCTGACAGAAAGGGCGCCCGGGTGACCGGGCGCCCTTTCTCGTCCATGGGGAGGTCAGTCGACGGCGAGCGCCTCGATCGGCGAGATCTGCACGGCCGCCCGAGCCGGAGCCCAGGATGCCACCGCAGTCAGGA
>JBDTNW010000334.1:0-2737 GCA_039933575.1 Pseudolysinimonas sp.
CCCCAGGCTACGCGCGCTGCCTTCAGTAGGCTGGCGCGATGACGTCACGCACCGTCCTGGTCACCGGCGGCAACCGCGGAATCGGTTTCGCGATCGCCACCGAGTTTGTCGCCCAGGGGCATCGGGTCGCCGTAACGGCTCGCTCCGGGGAGGGGCCCGAGGGCACGCTCACAGTTCGGGCAGACGTCACCGACGGCGCAGCCCTCGACGCCGCTTTCGCCGAGATCGAAGAGAAGCTCGGCCCGGTTGAGGTGGTGGTCGCGAACGCGGGGATCACCCGCGACACGCTTCTGATGCGCATGTCCGACGACGATTTCGACGACGTCGTGTCGACCAACCTGGGCGGGTCGTTTCGAGTCGTGAAGCGCGCAACGAAGGGGATGATGAAGGCGAGATTCGGCCGCATCATCCTGATTTCCAGCGTCGTCGGCTTGTTCGGCGGACCGGGGCAGGTCAACTACTCCTCGTCGAAGGCAGGACTCGTCGGCATGGCGCGGTCGATCACCCGGGAACTCGGTTCACGCGGAATCACGGCGAATGTCGTCGCCCCCGGATTCATCGAGACCGACATGACCGCAGAGCTGCCCGAGGCGACCCAAGCCGACTACAGAAAGTCGATTCCGGCAGGTCGGTTTGCGTCACCCTCAGAGGTCGCAAAGGTCGTCGTTTGGCTCGCCGGCGACGATGCCGCGTACATCTCGGGCGCTGTCATCCCGGTCGATGGTGGCCTCGGGATGGGCCACTAACAGCCCGACAGATCAGCGCGGCAGGCCGAGCACCGCGAGCACTGCCGATAGGTCGCGGTGGTCGAGGAGCACGTGGGCCAGGTCGCGCACCGGCGCCTTTGCATCGAAGCCGATCGCGAGCCCGCAAATCGCCATCATCGGCAGGTCGTTCGCCCCGTCACCCACAGCGACAGTTTGCGACAACGGGATGTCGTCCTCCGCCGCCCATTCGCGCAGCGCCGCAGCCTTGGCCTCAGCGTCGATCACCGGCGGGATGACGTCGCCGGTCAGCTTTCCGTCTGCGACGGCGAGGCGGTTGGCCCGCCAGTGGTCGAGGCCGAGGTCGCGAGCGATCGGGTCGATGACTTCGTGGAAGCCGCCGGAGACGACGGCGACCTTTCCGCCTGCCGCGTGGATGCCAGCGATCATCTCAGGGACGCCGCGGGTGACGGTGACTTGAGCCTTAACCGTTTCGATCACCGAAACGGGTAGACCGGCGAGGGTCGCGACCCGTTCGCGCAGACTCTGCTCGAAGTCGAGTTCGCCGTTCATGGCGCGGAAGGTGATCTCGGCGACCTTTTCACCAGAGCCCGCCTGGTGAGCCATCAGCTCGATGACCTCGTTCTCGATGAGCGTCGAGTCGACGTCGAGGACGACGAGGAAGCGGGCCATGGGCTCGAGCCTTCCTTCGAACGATCAGGTGGTGACCGTGAGGCCCTTGCCGACAACGGTGATGCCCGAGTCCGTCACGGTGAAACCCCGACGGCGGTCGGCGTCACGATCTACTCCGACGGACGCACCGGGCTCAACGACGACGTCTTTGTCGAGAATAGCGCGCTGAACGGTGGCCCCATCCTCGATCCGCACCCGCTCGAAGATGACCGAATCGACGACCTTCGCACCCGATCCAACAGCCACCCACGGGCCGAGCACGCTGCGCTCGAGATGACCGCCTGAGACCACACACCCGAGCGACACGATCGAGTCGATCACCGTGCCGACAGCATTCTTGCCGTCACGCACGAACTTCGCGGGCGGAGAGTTGAGCTGCTGGCTGTAAATCGGCCAGTCGCGGTTGTAGAGGTTGAAAATCGGCAGAGCCGAGATCAGATCTTGGTGGGCTTCGAAAAAGGAATCGATCGTTCCGACATCGCGCCAGTAGTAGCGGTCGCGATCGGTGGCGCCCGGGACTTCGTTGCGGCTGAGGTCGTAGACGCCGGCATTTCCGCTGGCCACAAAGTCGGGCACGATGTCGCCGCCCATGTCGTGGCTGGAGTCCGGCCGATCGCCGTCGCGCTGCACCGCGTCGATCAGGACTTCCGCGTTGAACACGTAGTTGCCCATCGACGCGAGTACCTCGTCCGGCGAGTCGGCGAGGCCGACAGCATCCTTCGGCTTCTCGCGGAACGCTGCGATGTGGTTGGGATCTTTCGGGTCAAGTTCGAGCACACCGAACTGGTCAGCGAGAGCAATGGGTTGCCGAATCGCCGCGACCGTGACGCCGAAACCCGACGCGACGTGGGCATCCACCATCTGGCTGAAGTCCATGCGGTACACATGGTCGGCGCCGACGACGACAACGATGTCGGGCTTCTCGTCGCGAAGCAGGTTGAGGCTCTGCAGAATCGCGTCGGCAGACCCCGAGAACCAGCGCTTGCCGAGACGCTGCTGCGCGGGAACCGAGGCGACGTAGGCGCCGAGCATCCCCGACAGCCGCCAGGTCGTGGAGACGTGGCGGTCGAGGGAGTGCGATTTGTACTGGGTCAGCACCACGACTTGGCGCAGACCCGAGTTCACCAGGTTCGACAGCGCGAAGTCGATGAGGCGGTAACCGCCCCCGAACGGCACGGCCGGTTTGGCTCGATCGGCGGTCAGCGGCATCAAGCGTTTGCCTTCGCCCCCTGCGAGGACAATGCCAAACACCTTCTTCGCAGCCATGATCCAACAGTAGAACCCCGACCCGCTGTGGAACCCCTGACGTGACCGTGTACTAGCGTTCAGATCAAATGCGA
>JBDTNW010000335.1:0-2734 GCA_039933575.1 Pseudolysinimonas sp.
GTGCGTGGTGTCGGCTACTCGATCCGACCGGGTGTGTGAGTGAGACGCTGGTCTCTGAGCACCCGGCTGGTTGCCGGGATTGTTGTGTTGCTTGCCGTGCTCTCTGTTGCGATCGGCGCGGTGACGATCGCGGCATCCCGTAGTCAACAGGTCGGGCGTCTCGATGGACTGCTGATCGCGGCGTCGCAGCGCACGAGTACGGCCGTAGGAGTCGGCACCGGGTTCGGGCCGGGATCGTCGATCATCGAGATTCTGCCCGGGCAGGGAGCCGGGGCGGTCGGTTTGGTGATCGCCGATGGCGAGGTCGCCCGCTCGGGGTACATCGGCGTGACGGGGCAGGCGGTCATCCTCAGCGACGCCGAGATCGCAAGCCTTGTTACGGTGCCCACCGACCGGCAACCGGTGACCGTCCGTCTCGACAGCCTCGGGGCCTACCGGGTGGTCGCGACCCCGGTCACCTTCACGGACCCGGCAACGAAGGTAACCACCGACCTCGTGGTGGTCAACGGGCTCTCCCTCGCTGAAGCGGATGCCACCACAAGTTCGCTGCTGGGGATCATCGGCGGCGTCAGCCTCGGCGCGATCGCCGTCGCGATCCTGCTCGGCTCTCTTGTCGTGCAGCTCGCTCTCCGACCGTTGAACCGGGTCGTCGACACCGCCACACGCGTGTCGGAGCTGCCGTTGGAATCCGGCGAGGTTCTGTTGCGCGAGCGGGTTCCGGAGGCCGATACCACCGCGAGCACCGAGGTCGGTCGGGTGGGGGCGGCGCTCAACCGGCTGCTCGGTAAAGTCGAGAATTCGCTCGCCGCGCGCCACGCGAGCGAGCAGAAGGTGCGGCAGTTTGTCGCTGACGCCTCCCACGAATTGCGTACTCCGCTCGCCTCGATCCGCGGGTATGCGGAGCTCGGGCTTCGGGAGGCCGAGCACCTTCCTCCCGATCTCGCGCGGTCGCTGGCGCGCATCGAGTCGGAGTCGAAGCGGATGACGTCGCTCGTCGAAGACATGCTGCTGCTAGCCCGGCTGGATGCGGGGCGCGACCTCCGCGCGGAGACTGTCGGGTTGGGGGCGCTGCTCGTCGAAGCCGTCTCAGACGCGCACGTCGCCGGGCCCGACCATCGGTGGGATCTTGAGCTACCGCCCGACGACCTCGAAATCACGGGCGATCCCGATCGCTTGCGTCAAGCGGTCGCGAACCTTCTGACCAACGCGCGAGTGCACACTCCCGCGGGCACGACCGTCACCGCGACGCTCGAGGCGACCCCGAGCGGTGCGGCGATTCTGGTCGCCGACGACGGGCCGGGCATCGACTCGCAGTTGCTGCCGAACCTGTTTGAGCGGTTCAGCCGGGGTGACGACTCGCGCTCACGGGTCGCCGGCAGCACGGGGCTTGGCCTAGCGATCGTCGCCGCGATCATCGAAGCCCACGGCGGCACGGTCACCGCAACGAGCGAGCCGGGCATCACGGTCTTTCGAATCGACCTCCCGGTAGCGACGGGTTAGCTGGGGCGGGCTACCCCAACTCCCGCCGGCGGGCGAGCGCCGTGTCGAGCGTGACCCGGGCCTTCTCGTAGCTCTCGGCCACGACATCCCGCTGCCTCTCGATGGCCGCCGCTTCGCGTTCGGCCGCGCTGAGAGTCTTGCGCGCCTCACGCAATCGCAGGTCGAGGTCACCGAGCTGACCCGCAATCTGGGCGGCATCGTCGTCTGCGCGTTTCGCGACGGCGTCAGCACGGGTGCGGGCGCGATCCAGTTCGGCGTCGCCGTCGTCGACCAGGTGGGGCTTGGGGCGTTCGACGACGGGGCGCTTCGCCGCCGCTCGTGAGCCTCGGCCGGCCAGTGCCACCGCGTCGGCGAGGTCGACGGGTTCGAAACCGATGGTTTCCAGCGCGCGCACCAGGCGACCGCTTCGGATCGCTTCGGCCGCTTCGGCATCCGCAAGTCCAGCATCCAGGGTGTCGGCGACAGCATCGAGCACGGCGGCGGTGACCGGATGCCCCGCGGCATTGGCAAGTTCGCCGCCGGTCTGCGCGAGGCCGGTCACAGCAGCTCGGCGCTCCTTGCCGAGACGGGTGATCGCCTCGCGATCCAGGGCGGTTTGAGCAGCACGCAGCGCAACCCCGAGATCGAGTACCTCGTCGAGTTCGCCGCGGCGTTCGCGCGCGAGCAGGTTCACCACCCACGCGGCGGGTGCCGGGCGCCGCAACGCCCGGAGGCGTGCCCCGAAGCCAGGCTCGGTGCGGTTCGCCTCGGCCGCCGCGGTGCGCGCCGAGATGAACTGCGCCGGGGGGAGCCCATAGAGCTCATTCGCAACGTCGTCCAGCTGATCCCCCATAGGCCCAGTCAAGCACCGTGACCTCTAGCCTGGGGCGGTGTCTTCGCCTCGGGTGGTTGTCGTCGGAAGCCTCAACGTCGACCTCGTCTACCGCGTCGCACACCTGCCGCTCCCAGGTCAGACCCTCCTCGGTACCGGATTGCGTCGGCTGTCGGGAGGGAAGGGCGGCAACCAGGCCCACGCGGCAGCCCGCCTCGCCGCACCGGAAACTTCGGTGTCGATGATCGCCGGAGTGGGATCTGACGACGCCGGCGCGTTCCTGCGCGACGACCTCCTCGCGGTCGGCGTCGACGTCGGGGGAGTCGTCACCGTGCCCGGACCCTCGGGGCTGGCACTCATCGCCGTCGACGACGAGGGGGAGAACGCGATCGTCGTCATCCCCGGCGCGAACACCGGCTGGAC
>JBDTNW010000336.1:0-2726 GCA_039933575.1 Pseudolysinimonas sp.
GGGTCGGCGTGGGTTGTCGGCCGGGTGTCTTCGAAGCAGCCGCCCTGGTCGACGGCGATGTCGACAAGTACGCTGCCCGGCTTCATCCTGGCCACCAAGGCGTTGCTCACCAGTTTCGGCGCCTTCGCGCCGGGCACGAGCACTGCTCCAATAACCAGGTCGGCGGCGAGCACGGCCCGTTCGATCTCGAAGGCATTCGAGGCGATCGTGATGATTCGCCCTGCGTAGTCGTCATCCATCTCGCGAAGCCGCTGGATGTTGGTGTCGAGCACGGTGACCTGGGCGCCCAGTCCGACGCTCAACGCAACGGCGTTGGTGCCCGCGACGCCGGCGCCAATCACGACGACGTTTGCGGGTCGGGTGCCGGCAACGCCGGGCACGAGCAGTCCGGGTCCGCCGGCCGAACGCAGCATCGCGTTGGCGCCGACGATTGGGGCGAGCCGTCCGGCCACCTCGCTCATCGGGGCGAGCAGCGGCAGCGAACGGTTGGGAAGTTGAACGGTCTCGTACGCGATTGCGGTGACGCCCGCGTCGACGAGCGCAGTGGTGAGCGGGGCTTCGGCCGCGAGGTGGAGGTAGGTGAAGAGCACGAGGTCGCCGCGAAAGTGGGGGTACTCGCTCTCGATCGGCTCCTTGACCTTGAGCAGGAGATCGGCAGCATCCCAAACCTCTGCGGCAGACTTCGCAATCGCGCCCCCGGCACCCCGGTAGTCGTCGTCGCTGATCGAGGATCCCAATCCCGCGCCCCGTTGAATCAGCACTTCGTGGCCGCGTGCGACCAGATCATGCACCCCCGACGGGGTGATGGCGACGCGGTACTCGTTGTTCTTGACCTCAGCCGGGACGCCCACCTTCATGTGCGCCAGTGTAGGTCGCGACTACGGATTCCGCACTGATTGGGCCCCAAAACGGTGCTTTACGTGAATTTCGTGTTACGGAACCCGCGATTTGTTCCGTCGAGGGACCATGCTGTGCCAGGATCATGCCAGCCGGAAGGAGTCATTTCATGCCCAGGTCACTTCCCGAGGATCCCCTGATCCGTCGTCTCGTTCAGCAAGCGCGTGCGTCGCAGTTGTCGCGCCGTGCGGTGCTCGCCGGGGGAGTTGGGAGCGCAACCGCTCTCGCGCTCGCCGCCTGCGCACCCGGCGGCTCTCCCGCGCCGACCTCGCCGCCGGATATCTCCGACAGCGACAAGACCATCCGTTGGTCGAACTGGCCGCTCTACCTCGACACCGACGACGCCGCGAACCACCCGACGCTTGACCAGTTCAAGACCGCGTCGGGGATCACGGTGACCTATACCGAAGACGTCGATGACAACAACACCTACTACGGCCGTGTGAAAGACCAGCTTGCGCTGGGGCAAGACATCGGTGCTGACACGGTCTGTCTGACCGACTGGATGGTGGCCCGGATGATCCGTTTCGGGTACACCCAAGAGCTGACCGCGGCCAACATCCCGAACCTGTCCAACCTCAACCCCGACCTGATGAATGTCGACTTCGACCCGGGTCGGAAGATGTCGATTCCGTGGCAGGGCGGGTTCGGCGGCATCTGCTGGAACAAGGAACAATTCCCCAACGGGCTCACCCACGTTTCGGAGCTGTGGGACTCTGCGCTGAAGGGCAAGATCTGCGTGCTCAGCGAGATGCGCGACACGATCGGTCTGATCATGCTCGAGGCCGGTGTGGACATCTCGGGTGACTTCACCGATGACGACTTCACGACGGCACTTGAGACCTTCAAGAAGCAGGTGACGAGCGGTCAGATCGGCGCGGTCAAGGGCAATTCCTACGTTGAAGACCTCACGAACGGCGACGCGGTTGCCGGCATCGTCTGGTCGGGCGACATCGCCAACCTCAACGCCGAGCTGGGCGAAGAAAAGTTCGGCTTCGCCGTACCTGACGCTGGCGGCACACTGTGGAACGACAACTTCCTGGTGCCCATCGGCTCGCCGCGTAAGAAGAATGTCGAGAAGCTCATCGACTTCTACTACCAGCCCGAGATCGCGGCGCAGGTCGCGGCCTACGTCTACTACATCTCGCCGGTAGTCGGCACGAAAGAGGCGATGGCGGACGTCGATGAGACCCTGATCGACAACCCGTTGATTTTCCCCGACGCCGCAACACTGTCGCGTGCGAAAGTCTTCCGTACCCTCACTCCCGCGCAGGAACAGGCCTACGGGTCGGCCTTCCAGTCCGTCCTGCTCGGGGCCTGACCCTGGACGAGACAGGCGCCATCCCCAGTGGGATCGCGCCCGGCGGTGCTGACCTCGAATTGGTCGGCGTCACCAAACGGTTTCCGGGGTTTACGGCGCTCGAAGGACTCAATCTGACGATCCCGTCGGGTTCGTTCTTCGCCCTGCTCGGACCCTCGGGGTGCGGTAAGACGACGACGCTGAGGCTGGTCGCTGGTCTCGAGGAGCCGACCGCGGGTCGCATCCTGATCGGCGGCAAGGACGTCACCGACACGAAGTCGTACCGGCGACCGGTGAACACGGTCTTTCAGAGCTACGCGCTGTTCCCGCACATGTCGGTGCTCGAGAACGTCGCCTTTGGCCTGAAACGTCGCGGGGTTCGGGATGCCGGCGCGCGCGCTCACGAGGCGTTGCGGCTGGTTCAACTCGATCATCTGTCGGCGCGGCGCCCCATCCAGCTCTCCGGTGGTCAGCAGCAGCGGGTTGCTTTGGCTCGCGCCGTCGTGAACCGTCCCGCCGTGCTGTTGCT
>JBDTNW010000337.1:0-2718 GCA_039933575.1 Pseudolysinimonas sp.
AAGCATCTGGCGAGTGAGCGTTCCCGTGCGGTGCCGACGACCGAACGCGACCGGCTCCTGGGAGCGTTCCTGAGCGCCGCAGGCAGCGGCAACCTCGGGTCGCTCGAAAGCGTCCTAGCCAGCGACATCGTCGCCACATCGGATGGCGGGGGCAAGGTCACGGCGGCCCGCAAGCAGATCCGTGGCCCGGAACGGGTGGCTCAGTTCGTGCTGGGGGTGCTCGAGAAGTTCGGGGGCGGAATCCACCCGGTCTCCGTCGAAGTCAACGGCGCACCCGGAATGCTGGGGGTTCGGGACGGCGTACCCATCGCACTCTGGACGATCGAGGCGGGGCCGAGCGGCATCCGTCGGATCTTCATGGTGGTCAACCCAGACAAGCTGTCACGTTTCGAGAGCCTCGCCGCTCTCAGCTAGGGAAACCCACCCCTAAGGAGAGAACCATGACCACGATCCTCGTCACCGGCGGTACGTCGGGACCGGGACACCCCACCGTCGACCGGCTCCGCGCGGCAGGACACGACGTGCGCGTATTCAGTCGCAAGCCGGGCGATGGTCACCTTCTGGGCGACCTGTCGACCGGCGCGGGGCTGGCCGAGGCGCTGGTCGGTGTCGAGACGGTCGTGCACCTCGCGACCAACCGGAAGAAGGACCTGCCCGACACCGTGCGCTTGCTCGACGCCGCGAAGGCTGCCGGGGTGACTCACCTGGTCTTCCTGTCGATCGTCGGGGTCGACCGCATCCCGTACTTCTACTACCGCGACAAGGTTGCGAACGAGGCCGCGATCGAAGCGTCGGGGATTGGGTTCACGATCCTTCGCGCGACCCAGTTCCATTCATTCCCCGGCGAGATTTTGGGGATGACCGGTGGGCGATTCTTCGTCGATCTGAAGATCCAGCCGATCGGAGTCGTGGATGTCGCGGTGCGGCTGGTGGAACTGGCGACAGCCGCGCCGGCCGGCCGGGTCGCCGACATCGGGGGGCCCGAGATTCTCGAAGGCCGCGACATCCTGGCCCGCCTGCAACATGCCGGGCGCGCGAAGAAGCGGGTATTCGTGCTGAACCTGCCGGGTAAGACCTTCGCTGCATTCCGCGCCGGGTACCACCTGACCGGCTTGCCCGGCTACGGAACCCAGACCTTCGACGAGTGGCTCGCGTCAGGAGCGAGGCGGTGACCGCCGTGCTGCGTATCGGCCTCGCCATTCTCGGGTTCGCCGAACTGGTGGTTGGCGGCTGGAACCTCGTCGCGCCCGAGAACTTCTATGCGAACTTCCCCGGGGTGGCCCTCACCCCACCATTCGCGGAGCACTACGCCCGAGACTTCGGCGGGGCAACCCTCGGGATCGGTATCGTGCTCGTCGCGGCCGTGATCATCCCGCGGACGGTGCTGGTCATCCCGGCCCTGCTCGCCATCTTGGCGTTTGCGCTGCCGCACGCAGTGTTCCACCTCGAGCATCTGCACGATGCGAGCCCCGACGTGCTGGTCTTCACGTTGGTCGCCACCCTCGGCGAAGCCGTCGCCGCACTCCTGCTGCTCGCCGTCGCTCTCGTGCGCTGGCGCCGCGAGCGCAACACGCAGGCTGATCGAGTGCTACCAATGGAGTCGTGACTCCCGACCCCTTCGTGATCCCTCTGTGGGCCGACCTGCTGGCGATCGGAATCGGCAGCCTGCAGGGCGCGACTTTCGCGGCACAGTTTCGGGATCGCCGACTCGACCTGCTCGGGGTAGCCATCATCGGCATCGCGACCGGGTTCGGCGGCGGACTGCTGCGCGACATCCTGCTCGGAGAGGTGCCCAAGGCCCTGCTGAGCAACTGGTACCTCCCGGTTGCTGTCGGCGCGGCGCTCGGCGGGATGCTGCTCGAACGGCTCTTCTCGCGGCTGCGGAAAGTCATCACCGTGCTCGACGCTCTCACCCTGGGACTGTTCGGCGCGATCGGTGCGACCGCTGCGTTGAGTATTGGTCTCCCGGCAATTCCGGCGATCTTCGTGGGGTCGCTGTCGGCTGTCGGCGGCTCGATTCTGCGTGACCTGTTGCTCAGCGTGCCGGTGGCCCTCATGCACGTCGGCTCGCTCTACGCTGTCGCCGCACTCGTCGGCACCACGACCCTGGTCGTGCTCGTGGCATTCGGGGTGTCGATCACCATCGCCGCAGTCGCCTGTGTGGCGCTGACCGTTACGGTGCGCATTCTCGCCGTGTTGTTCCACTGGAGCCTGCCGGAGCAACGACGGCTCGAACGCTTGCCCCGACTCATGATTCGCCGTCGCCGCCGGTCAACCCCAACGCCCGCACCTGATGCCTGATCGGCTCGTTGCACAATTGCGCGCTGTCGGCTGCGTCTTCGCCGAAGAAGAGGCAGCCGAGATTCGTCGCGTGCTCGGTGATGATGACAGCGCAGCGGATGCCGTGGTCGCTGCCCGCGCAAGCGGCATCCCGCTCGAACACGCCCTCGGCACCGCGCTGTTCGCCGGCATCGAAGTTGCGGTCGGCCCGGGCGTCTTCGTGCCCCGAGCCCGAGCCGAAACCCTGATCGAGAAAGCCGTCACTCTGCGCCCCGACGCCCGGGTGGTCGTCGACCTCGGAACCGGCTGCGGCGCAATCGCCGCCGCCGTGAAGTCACGGCTCCCAGAAGCGGTGGTCTACGCGGCAGATATCGATCCGCTCGCGTTGACCTTCGCGACCCGCAACGCAACCCGGTACGGGTTTACGGTCCACGAAGG
>JBDTNW010000338.1:0-2682 GCA_039933575.1 Pseudolysinimonas sp.
AGCGGCCGAGGGCGTCGCCGATCGGCCGGGATTCCAACAGGCTCAGGTTGACGCCGCGGGTCGCGAATTGTTCGAGCATCTCGACCAGGCCACCGGGGGCATCAGACGGCAGTTCGACGATGACGCTGGTCTTATCTGCCCCGGTCTTCTCAGGAATCTCCAGCGACGACGACACGAGCACGAACCGCGTGACCGCGTTCGGGTTGTCGCCGATCGACTGCGCGAGAACTTCGACGCCGTGCAGGGTCTCTATGCCCGGAGGAGCGACCGCGGCGTCGGCGAGCGACCCGTCGAGCAGACCCGCGGCGGCGCTCACGTTCGAGGTGGCCGGCAGGTGTTCGTGGTCAGGCAGCGTCTTTTCGAGCCAGACGTGGCATTGGGCGTAGGCGACAGGATGCGCTGCCACCACGCGCACATCGGCCAACTTCACCCCGGGTCGGGCGACGAGCGAGAAGTTCACCGGAACGAGATACTCCCCGATGATGCGCAACCCGGGGATGCTGGCGAGCGCGTCTTGCGTGGCGCTCACGCCGCCCTCGACGCTGTTCTCGATCGCGATCATGGCGGCTCGGCTGCGGCCCGAGATGACGTCGTGCAACGCCTCGCCGACATTGTTGACGCTTCGCCACTCCTGACCTGCTGCCGCCGGCACCTGCGTGAGCGCAACCCAGGTGAATGTGCCGGCAGGTCCCAGGTAGCTGTAGCTCTCGGATGCGGCGGCGGTCGGCATGGCTGCGAGCCTAGCGGCCCCTCCCGCGTGCGCCCCCGCTAGGGGAGACTGGGGCTATGACCTCCGCGCCGGCGCCGATCCAACGCATGATCGATGCGACGAACGCGGGAGACCACGACGCGTTCCTCGCAACGTTCACGGCCGACGCGGTGCTGGTCGACTGGGGCAAAGAGTTCAGTGGCACTGACAGCAGTGGCACCGACAGCATCGCCGCCTGGGACGAGTCGGACAACATCGGGCGCAAGGCTCACTTTCGGGTCGCCGACGTCGAGAAGGATGGCGACGCCTGGCTGGTGACTCTCGACGTGACCGGAGCGGGGTTCAACGGCACCGGCAACTTTCGGTTCATGCTGACCGACGACCTGATCGCCCGGATGGAGATCACGCCGTGACCGACCGCGCTGGGACCCCCGTGCAACCCTCCGACCTCGTCGACATCCCGGCACTCCTTCAGGCATACGACGGCCCTGCATCCCCCGACCAACCCGTCGTGTTCGGTACCTCGGGTCACCGGGGTTCTTCGCTCGACGGTGCCTTCACCTCGACCCACATCGCCGCAATCACTCAGGCGATCGTCGAGTACCGCGCGAACCAGGGGATCACCGGTCCAGTCTTCGTCGGCGCCGACACCCACGCACTCTCCGCTCCCGCTCAGGCGACGGCGCTCGAGGTGCTCGCCGCCAACGGCGTCACCGCGATCGTGGATGCCGAAGACGGCTGGGTGCCGACCCCAGCGGTGTCGCGGGCGATCATCCGCTTCAATCGCTCCCTGAAGGTCGGCGGAGCGCAGGCCGACGGAATCGTCATCACGCCGAGCCACAACCCGCCCCGCGACGGCGGCTTCAAGTACAACCCGCCACACGGTGGTCCGGCCGATTCGGATGCCACCGGCTGGATCGCCGGGCGCGCGAACGACCTGATCGCCGGCGGCAACCGTGATGTGAAGTCAGGAGGCCGGGGATCCGTCGACCGCTACGGGTTTCGGCCCGAGTACGTCGACGACCTCGCCACCGTGCTCGACATCGCCGCGATCAAGAACGCCGGGCTGCACCTGGGCGCCGACCCGCTCGGTGGTGCAAGCGTCGACTACTGGGCGCTGATCGCCTCGCACTACGGCTTGGATCTGACAGTCGTGAACCCGACCGTCGATCCCACCTGGCGCTTCATGACTCTCGACTGGGACGAGAAGATCCGCATGGACCCGTCGTCGCCAAGCGCGATGGCATCAGTCGTGGCCCGCCGGGCGGACTTCGACCTGTTGACCGGCAACGATGCGGATGCCGACCGCCACGGCATCGTCACTCCCGATGGCGGGTTGATGAACCCCAACCACTACCTGGCGGTCGCGATCCAGTATCTGTACACGCATCGGTCGGGATGGCGGCCGGACGCCGCAATCGGCAAGACCCTCGTGTCGTCGACGATGATCGACCGGGTTGCCGCTTCGCTCGGGCGGCGACTGTGGGAGGTACCGGTCGGCTTCAAGTGGTTCGTGCCCGGGCTCATCGACGGCTCGGTCGGCTTCGGCGGCGAGGAGTCGGCCGGGGCCTCGTTCCTCGAGCTCGGCGGCTCGGTCTGGACGACCGACAAAGACGGCATCCTGCTCGCCCTCCTCGCTGCCGAGATCCGCGCGGTGACCGGCAAAACGCCCTCGCAGCTCTACGCCGAGCTAGCCGCCGAGTTCGGCTCACCCGCCTACGCCCGAGTGGATGCCGCAGCTTCACCGGCGCAGAAGGTGCGTCTTGGCAAGCTCAGCGGAGCCGACATCCATGCGGATTCTCTCGCGGGTGAGCCGATCACCGAACGGCTGTCGACAGCCCCCGGTAACGGAGCCGCGATCGGCGGCGTGAAGGTCGTCACCGAGCACGCCTGGTTCGCCGCGCGGCCGTCGGGCACCGAAGACGTCTACAAGATCTACGCCGAGTCGTTCAAAGGACCCGAACATCTGGCCG
>JBDTNW010000339.1:0-2681 GCA_039933575.1 Pseudolysinimonas sp.
GTTCTGCACGTGCGAAGAGCAGGCGCCGGGTCACCCCCTCACCGTAGAACGCACCTCCGACTCGGTCAGGGACGCGCGCCGGGCTCAGGACTCGGTGGATGTCTCGGTCGAGGGCTCGTCGACGGTTTCGCCGATGACATCCTCAGCTTGCGGGTCGTTCAGGGCTGCGCCACCGATCGGCACCCCGCCCCAGGAGAGCGCGGTCCACCCGGACTCGGGCGAACCGTCGACGACGACAACCGCGGTGTTGTCGAGCCGGTTTTCGCCGGTGAATCCCTCGCCGAGGTTGGCCACGCGGCTGCCAGTCCAGACGCGGATCGCGGCGCCGTGACTGACGACGACGACGGTGTCGTCTGCCGCGTGGCTGGCGACAATGTGGGCGACATCCGCGTCGAAGCGCGCGAAGAAGGCGGTGCCGTCGAGTCCGCCGGGCATCGCCCGATCGAGATGCCCCTCACCCCAGGCGAACACAGTTCCCATGTAGCCGCGAACCGACTCGATGTCGCTCAGACCCTCAAGCGAACCCGCCTCGATCTCGTGCAGTCCCGGCAACTCGATCGGGGTGAGGCCAAGGGCGGCGGCAAGTGGAGCGGCGGTCTCATGCGTGCGCAGCAACTGAGAGACGTAGATCGCGGTGATGCCGGCTTGTCCGAGCGCGGCGGGTACAGCTTCGGCCTGACGCGTGCCGAGGGTGGTCAGGCCGGGGCCCGGGGTGGCGGTGTCGAGAGCGCCGTCGACGTTGGACTGAGTCTGGCCGTGTCGAATGAAGAGAATGCGCATGTCGACGTCAGCCTAAGCCGGACGCCTGACCAAACCGTGGGTGCGGGCGCGTTACTTGACGGCGAGCGCGTACGAGAAGCCGCCGACGCTGGTGTCGATGCTGACCCAGACCGTCTTCGCCGTGCCGTCGGCGAGCGTTCCGTCGCACGTGTAGAAGGATCCCGTGACGACGCTCTCGACGAAGATCGGGCAGGTGACCGACGCGAGCCGTCCCGAGCCGACCAGGTCGGTGCGGATCGTCTGCTGAATCTCGAGAGCCTTAGTCACAGGTGCCGTCGCACCGGTGTAGATGGCGGCGGCAGGCGCGGCGACCGCAGCCACCGTCAGGATGATCAGTGCGACGAGTGGGCCGACACCCTTCACGCGCACCCGGCGCGCGATGAGGTAGACCAGCGGGCCGAGAATCGCGAACGCCCCGCTGGCGGGCGAGTGTCCGAATGCCTTGAGGCGGCCGGCATCCACGAACGCCCAAATCAGGCAGAGCAGGTAGGGCACAAGCACCACACCCGCGACAACCGGGATGCCGGCGACGGAGGGATCCGGCGAGACGTAAAAGTAAACGTAGGCGGCGGCGATCGCGGCGACCAAAGTCAGGATCGGGAAGAGCGCGATCAACCACGACGACGCGGTCGCGGTGCGCCGCTCCGAGGGCTCACGGTGCTCAGATTCAGCGTGCCAGTTCGAGGTGCGGCGAGATCCCGTGTCGGTGTGGTCGCCGCCGAACTGGCCGGCACCGGCATCCTGAGCGGAGCCTTCAGTGGCCGAGCGCACGATGACGTCGTGCTCTTCGGTGCTGATGCCGTACTGGCGCTCAAGTGCGCGAGCTTCGGCGATGCGAGCAGCGGTGGATGCGGCATGGCCCGCATCGAAACCGGCAGTTTGGGCCGTTTGAGCCGGCTGATCGGCCGCGGCGGGGGTCTGCGCTTGCGTCTGACCACTGCCCTGTTGACCACTGCCCTGTTGACCCTCGGTCTGGCCGCCGGACCAACCCTGCTGGTTCTGCTGTTGAGTAAACCCATCGCCGTAGCGTTGTTCGGCGACCGGCTGGGGACGCGGCGGCGCCGTCGGCTTCAGCGTCGTGTGCTCGGTCCAGGCCAGACCGTTCCACCAGCGCACGTGAGCGCTCGATGCTGGGTCTTCGTACCAGCCCGCGGCTACGACGCGGGTCGCCTCGTAGGTCAAGCCGTTCTCCTTCTGAGCAGCGCGCCCGTGGGGGACGCTTCTGTGATGGTTACGAGAATGGCGCTGCAGGTCACGCGTGAAGCAAGGGGTGGCCCCAGTCTAGGTACCTGGGCAGTGGGGTTAAGAACCCAGTTTGGGTGTGTCGACATCGCGCACTGGCACCGTTCTGAGCCGGTGGGCTCAGTTACCCATCGAGAAAACGCCCCAGTCGTCAACGCGCCAGTCGATCCATCCGTTGGATCGCTGGAGGCTGACGAGCACATTGAACTGTTCCCCGGTGGTGTTCGTGGCGACGCAGGTGAACGACTGCTGTACGAGCAGCGGGGGAGTTTCGGGGCAGTCGATCGTGAGTTGAGCACCGATCGAGCTGGCATCCTGGGTGACCGACCGCTCGGCCTCAGCCGCGAAGGTCGAGGGCGCAAGTTCCATCACCAAGCCGGGTACGGCGACGATCCCGGCGATCGTGAACAGCACCAGCGCGAAATAGGTGAGTACCGGCCCGAAGCCAGTTCCGGCTTCGCGAACCGTCGCGACGAGCCGCGCGATGAGATACACGGGAGCGCCGAGGAAGGCCCACGCCCAATGTGCGGGCGAGATCATCCCAGAAGTAAGGAGGCGGCGCCGATCGACGACTGCCAGTGCGACGCCCGCGATCCACGGAACACCGAGCACGATCCCGAGGGCGAACGGGGCGAATGAGGCGTCGGGGCCGCTCAGCA
>JBDTNW010000340.1:0-2665 GCA_039933575.1 Pseudolysinimonas sp.
CCAACATCGCCTGAAGGGAGGGGCCGTGCCAATCTCGACGATAGCGGCGCTCGATCCCGCCCTCATCCCGGTCGTCGACGACGCCGTAGCGCTGCTCCTGGGCAAGCGCATCGCCTTTCTGACCGGCGCCGGCGTGAGCACCGACTCGGGCATCCCGGACTACCGGGGTGAGGGTGCTCCGGTCAGGCAACCGATGACGTTCCAGACTTTCCTCGCGGATGCTCGTTCTCGGCAGCGGTACTGGGCAGGCAGCCACCTCGGCTGGCGTCACTTCGCCGCTGCCGCGCCGAACGCTGGCCATCTCGCCCTTGCCCAGCTCGAACTTGCCGGTGTTGTGAATGGCGTGATCACCCAGAACGTCGACGGGCTCCACCTCCAAGCCGGGTCACGTCGCGTTGTCGACGTGCACGGTTCGATCGACCGCGTGCGGTGTCTGTCGTGCGGCCAGCAGTTCGCGCGTGAAGACATTGCCGCCCGGATGACGCGCGAGAACCCGTGGCTCGCCGAACCTGACAGCGTGAAACTCAACCCCGACGGAGACGTCGACATCGATGCCGTCGACGAGATGGTCGTGCCCGAGTGCACGGTGTGTGGCGGGATGCTCAAGCCCGACGTCGTCTTCTTCGGTGAGTTCGTGCCGACTGTGAAATTCACCGAAGCTTCTGCGCTCATCAAATCCGCGGGTGCGCTGGTTGTTGCCGGATCATCGCTGGTCGTGAACTCGGGCATCCGGCTGCTGGAGCAAGCTGTGCGCCGCCGGATGCCGATCATCATCATCAACCGTGGCGAGACCAAGGGCGACTCCCGCTCGACCCTCAAGATCGAGGCCGGCACCTCCGAGGTCTTGGTCGCCTTGCGGGAGCGCCTGACCTAACGGAGCTGCTCGCGGAGAGCATCGTCGTAGGATCGGCGGTGCGATGACCGACCTCTATCTGGTGCGACACGGCGAGACCGACTGGAACCAGCACCGCCGTATCCAAGGACTCACCGACGTCCCGCTCAACGCCATCGGACGCGACCAGGCCAGGCTGACCGGGATGCTGCTCACCCGTCGATCGATCGATCGGGTCATCGCCAGCCCACTGGTCCGTGCGCGGGAGACGGCCGAGATCATCGCGAGCGAACTCAGGCTGCCCGAACCAGAACTGCGCGCCGCGTTAGTCGAGCGCAACTATGGCGAGGCCGAGGGAATGATTTTCTACGCCATCGACAAGAAGTACCCGCCGGGAACCGAGGTGCCCGGCCGAGAGCCACGCGAAGCGGTCGCAACGCGGGTCGTGGCGGCGCTTCAGCAACTCGCCGTCGACTACCCAGGGCAGCAGCTCGTCGTCGTCAGCCACGGCGGTGCGATCCGAGCCGCGCTGGGGGTAGCCGAACCCGACGGGGGCTTCGGGATGATCACCAACGGGTCAGTGCACACATTTCGAATCGAGGGGGACGACCTGCGGTTGGTCGCATTCGACGATCCGATCGAACTCGCCGCGATGGATCCCCGCCACGGCGACCTGGATACCCAAAACGCTCTCGAAGCCCGCGACTCGTAGCCGCGGCACTCGGGTTCAGCGCTACTCGGCTTCCGCATCCTCGGGTCGGGGCTTGTTCGCGACTCGACGGAGCACCTCGTAGAGCACGTCGGCGGAACGTTCCCAGGTGAACACGAGCGACTGCTCGCGAGCGGCAGCGGACTGGCTTGACCACACCTTGGGGTCTTCGAGCGACCGGATGCTGGCCGCGAAAGCCGCGGCATCCATCGGTGGTGCGTACAGGCCCGCCGAGCCACCAATCTCGCGGAAGATCGGGATGTCGCTGACGACGATCGGCGTGCCGACACTCATCGCCTCGACCAGCGGGATGCCGAACCCCTCGTCGCGCGACGCGTGCACCAAAGCGTGAGCACCTTCGAGCAACTCGGCGTACTCGTCATCCGAGACTCCGTCGTGAAACTCAAGCGAGTCGGCCGGAGCCAGTGCCGCGAGATGCGCGCGGTCGGCCGGGCTGACGCGGCTGAGCAGGTGAAGCCGGTAGCCGGGTAGCTCCTGCATCGCGCGAGCGAGCGTCTCGACGTTCTTGTACGGCATGAACGAACCGATGTAGACCAACTGACGGGTCGTCGGTGGCTTGCGCTTCGGCGGATTCGTCTCGAACGGATCGGCAGCGTTGTACACGACTGTCACCGGACGCCGAGTCAGATGGTGCTCGGCGATGAGCGCTTTCGTAGCTTCCGAAACGGTGACGACCTCGTCGGGTTGGTTCAGCACACGCCGCTGGGGGATGAAGGTCAGGTGGTACACCCACCAGCCGGCGCGGATGTACCAGGGGAGATTTTTCGGCGGCGTGCGGTGGCGGTGGTAGATCAGGTCGTGGAGGGTAATCACCAGGCCGTAACGTCGCCCGCTCGACCCGATCGTCTGCAACGGACTGAACACGACATCCGGTTCGAGAGGATTGAGCTGCCGGGCGATCCAGGGTTCGCGCAAACTCGTTTCTGATGAGATCAGATGCCACGGAAGATCGGGCAGTTTCTCGAGTTGGCGCTCGTCGCTGATGAGCATCTCGACCGGCATCCGCCTGCCGAGTGCCTCGACCAGGCGCGCGGAGTACCGGCTGATGCCGTCGTGGTGGCCACTGCGCACGACATAGCGGCAGTCGAAAAGCACCCTCACGA
>JBDTNW010000341.1:0-2662 GCA_039933575.1 Pseudolysinimonas sp.
CCGAATCGCGGTGCGGCCGAGTTTGATGTGCGCCGCATCGCCCGCCTCGCCGATGAAGCGCGCTTTGTTGTCGAGCAACTTGGGTGCTCCGCCGCCGACCAGGTCGGGCCAGAAGTGGCCGACCTGGGCCAGCGCTTCGGCGTGGAAGGTGCGCACGACGGCCCCGCCGGCGTCGAGCGCTCGCAGTCGTTGGCGCAATTCGCCCGCCGCCTTCGTCGTGAAAGTCAGCGCCAGCAGGCTGCCCGAGGTGTAGACGCCTTCACGCACACCGTGGGCGATCCGCGCCGTAATCGCCCGGGTCTTGCCCGTGCCGGCTCCGGCGAGGATGCACACCGGGCCCAACAGCGTTTCGGCGGCACGACGCTGGTCGGCGTCGAGCCCGGCGAGCGGGTCGGTCGCCGGCGCACTCACCGGCGTGACCCATCGTCGATCTGAGCCCCGAACCAGTGCTCGATGATCGCGCGGGCGATCGAGGTCGGGCCGGGCAGCACCACCTCTTTCGATGCGACCGCCTCCGCCATCTCGTCGCGGGTGAACCAGCGCACCGCGAGAATCTCTTCGCCATCCGGGGTGCCCACGGTGGTGCCACCGACCGGAACGCGCGCCATGAAGCCGACCATCAGCGACGCCGGGAACGGCCAAGGCTGACTGCCGAGGTACTGCGGGTCTTCGACCGTGATACCCGACTCTTCGAAGACTTCGCGGATGATGGCAGCCTCAAGCGACTCCCCCGGCTCGACGAATCCCGCGAGCAGTGAAAACCGGTTCGCCTCCCACATCGCATTCGAGCCGAGCAAGATGCGGTCCTCGTGATCGACGACGCCGACGATGACCGCGGCATCGGTGCGCGGAAAGAAGTCTTTTCCGGCATCCTCGTCGCGACGAACCCAGCCGGCCATGGTCGGCACGGTTGCTGCCCCGGCCGAGGGCGAGAAGCCGTAGGCGGTGTGCCAGTTCAGAATGGCGAGCGCCTGGGTGAAGAGTCCGGCGTCGCGTTCGTCGAGGCGGGCACCGATTCGGCGCAGGTCGCCCCACTGCGACTCCCCGCCATCCGGAGCTTCGATGTCAGAGCGCGCGTCGACCGCGACCGCGATGAAGGGGGTGTCACGGGGAAGGTCGGGAGCGTCGGCGACGGTGCGTCCGAGGTACACCGCGAGAGCCGCATGCGGCACCGCACTCGCCGGCAGGATCGCGAGGCGGTCGGGTCCGTCCATCAGGGCCTTGCCATCGTGCAACACGATCGCGCGGGTTCGGAAGTCGTCGAGCAGGGCCTCGATGCCCCGAGCACGCGTCATGTGATCGCGGTCGAGCGTCGCGCGCGACAGCGGCAAACGAGCCGAGAACGGCGCGAATCCGGGGATGTCGGACAACCCTGACCTCCCGCTGAAACACGCGTGGCATACGCCGCGTCGGGTGCGGACCGACCTACCCTGAGGGCATGGCCCGATCCCCTCTCACTCTAGCGGCGCTCGCGACGTCGGCCGTGGCAGGTCTCGACGTGATCAACACCCAGGGGTTCGGCAGCCCGGGCGGCGACTTCGACGCCGCCATCCTGACCGGTCGCGACGGTCGCCACTGGATCATCCGGGTGCCCCGATCGCAAGCCGCCGAGCTGGAACAGTCGGCCGACCTCGTCGCGCTTCGAGCGCTCAGCGCGGGTGCCCGCTCCCGCCTGCCGTTCGCGATTTCGACCTTCGCTGGTCAGGTTCCGGTCGGCGACACCCGTGCCGTGGTCTCGGAGTTCGTCTACGGCTCGAAGGTCTCGCTCAGCACGATGAGTCTCGAACTCGCCGCGTCGATCGGCGCTGCGATCGCCGCCATCCACTCGCTCCCCCCGAACCTCGTCATCGACGCCGGCCTGCCCTCGCACAGCCCCGTCGAAACGCTGCGCGCCGTCGTCACCCTGATGGACCGCGCCGCCGCAACCGGACTCGTTCCCGCCGGGCTGCTCGCCCGCTGGGAACGCGCGACCGAAGAAACGATGATGTGGCAGTTCACCCCCACCGTCGTCAACGGAGGCATCGCGTCGGATTCGTTCCTCGCCAACGGCGACGAGGTCACCGGGATGCTCGGCTGGCACGGCCTTCGCGTCGGCGACCCAGCAGCGGATTTGCAGTGGCTCGCCGGGTCGGGGCTCGACGAACTCGCCGACTCCGCGTTCGCGGCGTATGCCCGCGTGCGGGGCACCGTCGACCGGCAACTGCGTCAACGGGCTTCACTGCTGGCCGAACTCGAGATCGCCCGCTGGCTGCTGCACGGCACCGAGACCCGCTCGACCGAGATTGTCGACGACGCGGTCGGGATGCTCTCCGCCCTCGTCGACGACGTGCACCTCGACGTGACCAACCCGATCGGCGGCGCCACGATGCCGTTGGGGGTCGAGGATGTCGAGGCTCTCCTCGAGCGGACATCCCATATCCACTGATCGCTGGGGGCGGGACGGCGACGGAAGCAACGCGCCGCGCGATCCCCAGGCGAACGGTTCGCACAAGCTGGACTTCACACCGCTGACCCAATTCACTTCCGGGTCGCCCAAGCTCGTGCGGAGGATCGTTGACCACCCGACACAACCCACGTTCTGGACGCCTCTGTTCAGCGTGCTTTTCGGGTCAGTGTCATTTGGCGCGATGTTGATAAGGGCACTCAGGGCCCGTTGCCGGGA
>JBDTNW010000342.1:0-2641 GCA_039933575.1 Pseudolysinimonas sp.
GAAGAGCTGTTCCGCATCGACCGCCGGCACCTCAACACCGACTCCGACACCGAACTGCTGGTCAACGTGCTTGCGCACGAACTGCAACAGCAGGTACGCGGCTCGACGCTCGACCCCGACCAGGTTTTCGACGCGATCGAGCGCTTGCACGAGCGAGTCGAAGGGTCGTATGCATCCATCGCCCTCATCGCCGGGCACGGGATGCTCGCCTTCCGCGACCCGTTCGGCATTCGTCCGCTGGTGCTCGGCAAGCGGGTGCGCGGGCTGGTCGGCACCGAGTGGGTGGTGGCGAGCGAATCACTGGTGCTCGAAGCGGCTGGCTACGAACTGGTTCGGGATGTCGCCCCCGGCGAAGCGATCTACATCACGCGCGACGGCGAGATGTTCTCTCGCCAGTGTGCGAAAAACCCCGTGCTGATGCCGTGCGCATTCGAGTACGTCTACCTCGCCCGCCCCGACTCGGTCATGAACGGGATCTCCGTGTACGAGGCGCGACTGCGACTGGGCGACCGCCTCGCCGACACCATCGCGAAGTACACCCCGTCGGGGGCGATCGATGTCGTCATGCCGATTCCCGACTCTTCGCGCCCGGCCGCAATGCAGGTCGCCCAGAGACTCGGCATCGAGTACCGCGAAGGCTTCTACAAGAACCGGTACGTCGGCCGAACGTTCATTATGCCCGGGCAGGAGCAGCGCCGACGCAGCGTCAGGCAGAAGTTGAACGCGATGTCGAGCGAGTTCAAGGGCAAGAACGTGCTCATCGTCGATGACTCGATCGTGCGCGGCACGACCTCGAAAGAGATCATCGACATGGCGCGCCAGGCGGGTGCCAACTCGGTGACCTTCACCTCCGCAGCTCCCCCCGTACGGTATCCGCACGTCTACGGAATCAACATGCCGACCCGCGGCGAGCTGGTCGCGGCCGGGCGCAAGATTCCCGAGATCGCCACCGCGCTCGGCGCCGACTACCTGATCTACCAGGAGGTCGCGGACATGCAGGCTGCCATCTTGGAGGGCACCGACATCCAGGGTCTCGAAATGTCGTGCTTCTCCGGCGACTACATCACCGGAACCGTGACCGACGAGTATCTCGCCTGGGTCGAGTCGAATCAGGCGTCCTAGCCCTTCCGCTTCTTGGGCGGCGGCAACGCTTCGGCGGTCGCCCGCACGGCTCGGGTGAGCCAGTCGGCGTCTTCGAGCAGGAAGCGCGGCACGGCGTGCGACGGTGACGCCCCGGAGTAGGCCGCTTCGAGGGAGGTCTGCGCGAACAGTTCGGGATCAGCCTTTGACCGCTTGAGGAAGAGCCGGTCGTCGCAGATCACGCCGACAAAGACGTCGTCGCAGTAGATCCCGTATTCGCCGAACATCGGGCGGGTGCGAATGGGCAGCCCGCCGAGTTGCTCCTCGATGAAGGCAATGGTGTCGGGATGGGTCGACATGATCCGGACGCTAGCAGTGCCCGGCGACAGCTACTCCGAGACCTCGTCGCGGATCTCGTCGATGGCGACCGTGACGGTGCGGGCGCGTCGCGTCGCGATGACGTCGAGCACGATCCCGATCACGGCGCCGAGCACCACACCGGCGGGGATGCCGTAGAGGCAGAAGTAAAGGAACGACGCGAGAAACCCAACCGCCGGATCCGACGGGAACATGCTGGTCGCAATCAGGGTTCCGAGCATGCCGACGACGGCACCGAGTACCAGAAAGACGCCGATTTTCGGCGCACGGCGGATGCGGACCTCGGAACTCACAGGCCCATTCTCTCCCAGTGCAGCGGCAGGTTCTCTGCGAGCGTTGCCCGAGACCCGGATGCCGTGACCCGTCCGGCGGCGACCGCGGCATCCCAGGCCAGGGTTCCGGTCGCCAGCGCGAGCCAGGTTGCCGCATCCATCTCCACCACATTGGGTGGGGTGCCGCGGGTATGGCGGGGTCCGTCGATCGCCTGCACCGCGCCGTACGGCGGCACGCGCACCTCCACCGTGTGCCCCTCGGCTTCTTCGGCCAACTGCTCGAGCAGATAGCGGGATGCCGTCGCCGTAGTGTCGCGATCGTCAGCTCCGGCGAGCACAGCCCGCACGGCTGCGTCGCCGTCGGCCCCATCGATCCGGCGACGCGGGGTCATGCGCTCACGTTGCGCCGACGTCGAATCACGACGACTGCGGCAACGCCCGCAAGAACGACGACGACGCCACCTCCGATCACCGGGAGCAGCCACCCGGGAGTTTTGACGATGGTCTCTCCGACTAGGTCGCAGTCGCCGACGTCGAGGTGGGCCGAGATCGGATCGAATGCGGTGCCCGCCGGATAGTCAGGAAACGCCGCATACCCGGCGGCGGTCAACGCGGTCGGGGCGTTGACGATCGAAATCACGCCGCTGACCGGGGTGAGGTTCTGCCCGGCGAGATCGATCGAGACGAATTCGGCGCCCTGCACGGCGATCTGGTCGCCCTCCATCGACGGACCCGAGACATCGAGCTTGAGCACCGCATCAGAGGGTCCGCGCAACACGAGCACCGGGTGGGAGATCGTGGTGTCGAGCACGCCGCCGTGGCCGGTGAACTCGACGGAACCGGGGAAGTCGACCGCACCCTTCGCGGTACTCGGGTCGAGATTTCCCTGGGTCGAGGACCAACCGAAGGTC
>JBDTNW010000343.1:0-2635 GCA_039933575.1 Pseudolysinimonas sp.
GGGAGGTGTTTCCGCGCAGAATTGCCACCGCGCTAGCTGGGGTTGTCGCGAGGGTGCGCGACAGGAAGGCGACTTACAAGGGTGTCGGACGCCGTCAATCGGGTAAACATCGTCGGTGGGTTGGCCGACGTTTCGAGGGTAGGTCGCCAGCTACCTGAGGCGATAGCCCCCAAGTGGCCGAAAGCCGGCAGACCAATGGCCGCCGTGAACGTGCAGCGGCCTAGGGTCGAACCGTGAGCAAGATCTTCGGTATGCCCGTCGCGAAGGTATATCCGCTGTACGTCGCGAAGCTCGAGCGCAAAGGGCGCTCGGTCGCCGAGCTCGACGAGGTGATCGCCTGGCTGACCGGGTTTGATCGGGCCACTCTGCAGCAACACCTCGCCGCGGGCACCACGTTCGAGCAGTTCTTCGACGCCGCGACGCTCAACCCGAACGCCGACCAAATTACCGGCGTCATCTGCGGGATGAGGGTCGAACAGATCGCGGATCCGCTCATGCAGAAGATTCGTTACCTCGACAAGCTCGTCGACGAGCTCTACAAGGGCAAGGCGATGACGAAGGTGCTGCGCGAGCCGGCACCCGCCCCACCGATGACACGAACGCGAGTGAACACGTAGGACGCCATCGTCAGCCCTGGTTCGCTGGCCGGCGGCGGCCCCGCGACAGCACGCCGGCAGCCTTCTCGATCAGTGGTTGCAGCCGGTACGGGATGAGCTCCCCCATCGACATCGCCGTCTCGGTGCGCTCGACGCCGTCGATCGCGATCAGTTCGGCGTCGACACGCAGAAGGTCGTCGGTGTCGCGGCAGACCACGACCGCGACGAGGTCTGCCTGCCCGCTCAACCCGTGGGCCTGCACCACTTCGGGGATCTTGGCAATCTGATCGACGATCTCCGCGAGCTGGCGCTGCCGGACGGTGACCGTGATGAAGGCTGTGAGCGGGTAGCCCAGCCCGTGGGTCTGGATCCGCCGGTCGAACGAGAGGAATGCGCCCTCGGCCTCGAGTTGTGTGACGCGCGCCTGAACGGTGTTGCGGGAGAGGCCGAGTCGCTCGGCGAAGGCGACGTACGACCCCCGCGGGTCCTGGGCGAGAGCGCGGAGGAGTGCGAGATCTACTCCGTCGTAGGCGTGCATCCTGCGCAGATTAGCACGGTCGAGGGTGCCGCAGACCATGCACATTGCCAAGTGACAGTCGGGTTGCTTGTGCGATCTGCGGAGCGGGCTTAGATTCGCGCCAACGATCCGGTGAGGTGGGCAATGGCGACCAAGCAAGCTTCCCGCGGCTCCGCGGCAGTTGGCGAACTCGACGATCTCGTGCAGCTGCTCGATGAGAGCGGTACCCGCCGCGCCAGCCCCGAATTCGACGCGACCGTCGACGACCTCACCCCGGCCGTCCTGCTCGGGTTGTACCGCGACATGGTGGTTGTTCGGCGGCTCGACGCCGAGGCGACGGCTCTCCAGCGTCAGGGCGAGCTCGCGCTGTGGCCTCCGCTGCTCGGCCAGGAGGCCGCGCAGATCGGCTCGGGTCGGGCGTTGCGCGCCGACGATTTCGTGTTCTCCAGTTACCGCGAACACGCCGTCGCCTACACCCGCGGCGTCGAGCTGGTCGACCTGGTGCGCGTCTGGCGAGGCACGACTGCCTCGGGTTGGGACCCCATGTCGGTCGGCATGGCCACCCCGCAAGTGATCATCGGCGCGCAGACGCTGCACGCGACCGGCTGGGCGATGGGCGCCCGTTGGGACGAGTCGGATGCCGTCGCGATCACCTACTTCGGCGACGGCGCGACGAGCGAAGGGGATGTCTCCGAGGCGCTGGTCTTCGCGGCGACCTTCGCGGCACCCGTCGTGTTCTTCTGCCAGAACAACCAGTGGGCGATCTCCGAGCCCGTGAAACTCCAGTCGCCCGTGCGGCTCTCCGACCGGGCAACCGGATTCGGCATCCCGTCGATCCGCGTTGACGGCAACGACGTCATCGCCGTCACCGCGGCGACGCGCATCGCCCTGGAGCGCGCGCGGGCTGGCGGCGGGCCGACCTTCATTGAGGCCGTGACCTACCGGATGGGTCCACACACAACCGCCGACGACCCGACCCGCTACCGCGACGCCACCGAGCTCGACGCGTGGCGCGACCGAGACCCGATCTCGCGGCTCGACGCGCACCTGCGCCGGGACGGCATCCTGGATGCCGCGGCCGAGAACCAGATCGCGGCGGAAGCCGACGCCGCGGCGGCCGAACTGCGCCGCGAATGCATCGGCCTCAAAGATCCCGACCCGCTCTCAATCTTCGACCACATCTACGCCGAGCCGAATTCGACAGTCGAGCGTCAGCGCGCTGAGTATGCGCGCTACCTCGACGGATTCGCCGACCGGTGACCGCCGTGACCACGCCGATCACACTCGGAAAGGCGCTCAATCGCGCCCTGCACCGCTCCCTCGCCGACGACCCGAAGGTGGTCGTGATGGGCGAAGACGTCGGCGCTCTCGGCGGCGTGTACCGAATCACCGACGGGCTCCAAGCGGAGTTCGGGCCGACTCGGGTCGTCGACACCCCGCTCGCCGAGTCGGCGATCATCGGCACCGCAATCGGACTCGCCATGCGCGGCTACCGCCCGGTCTGCGAGATCCAGTTCGACGG
>JBDTNW010000344.1:0-2624 GCA_039933575.1 Pseudolysinimonas sp.
CGAGCCGACTTTGATCTCGTTGCCGTCGCCGTCGAAAGAACTCTCCAGCACGCACCTCGAACTCAAAGTCGTCGGGGGAGCGCTGGTAGCCAGCGACATGAGATCCACCAACGGCACGGTCGTCCAGCTCCCCGGTGTTGCACCGCGCACTCTCATTCGTGGAGAGTCAGCCGTGGTCCCGGCGGGAACGCGCATCGACCTCGGTGAGGGAGCGGTGCTGGGTGTGTTGGCGCCCCGTGTTGTCGAGGCGGAACCGTCGTGAGCATCGTCGGGCGAGATCGCGTCGGGTACAAGTTGATGGTGCCCGGCCAGCGTCGCGGCTTCGTGCTCGACTGGGCCGGACGCAGCGACATCGGGCGCAAGCGCGCCGTGAACGAAGACAGCGTCATCGTGGGACCGCCCGTGTTCGCGGTTGCCGACGGCATGGGTGGCCACGCTGCGGGTGACCGAGCCAGCGCGGCTGTCATCGAGCGACTCGCCTCGCTGCGCGCAGCCGCCGAGCACGGCTACGTCGACTTCAAACGTGTCGAGAGCGCGCTTTCGGCTGCAGCCTCCGATATCGAGATCTTCGCCGCAAACATCCCCGTCGGCGCAGGCACCACCGTGACGGGCGCGGTGTTGGCGATGCACGCCGGAAAGCCGCATTTCGCGGTCTTCAATATCGGCGACAGTCGGGTCTATCTGCTCGATGGCGGAGAGTTCTCGCGAGTCACCGTCGACCACTCCGTTGTGCAGGAGCTGATGGATGCTGGCCTCCTCGCCGAGGGCGAGGCCGAACATCATCCCGACAGCAACGTCATCACCCGAGCGGTCGGATTCCGTGAGGAACCGCGTCCCGACCTGTGGATGCTGCCGGTACACGCCGGGATGCGACTGTTGTTGTGCTCGGACGGCCTCACCAAAGAACTGGGCGACCGTCTTATCAACGAACATCTCGCGGCGGGTGAATCGGCCGCCGAAACCGCCGACTCACTGATGGATGCGGCCCTAGCGGCCGGGGGTCGCGACAACGTGACTGTCGTCATCATCGATGTCGTCGCGGCGGCCACCCAACCCAGGAAACAGCCGCAGACTTCAGCCTCCAGTTCTGCCTAGACCCCCCATTGGAGGGTCGCGCCCCCCGTAGAGGCGGGTGTTTGCCCGGGAACGTCGCCCTAGAATTAGGCGACCCGCGGCTGGAGAGGGGGGTCTCATGGCGAGACGCCTGCCATCTCAGCCTCCCGTGCTGCCCGGATTCTCGTATGTCCACATCCTGGGTTCTGGAGGCTTTGCGGACGTCTTCCTCTACGAGCAGAACATGCCGCGGCGGCAAGTCGCGGTCAAAGTCATGCTCAGTGAAGTCGTCAACGACCAGGTGCGGCAGATGTTCCAGGCCGAGGCGAACCTGATGGCTCAGCTCTCGACCCACCCCTCGATTCTCACCGTGTACGAGGCAAGCGTCTCCGGTGACGGTCGGCCCTACCTGGTGATGGAACTGTGCTCGGCCTCACTCTCTGAGCGTTACCGCCGAGAACGCATCCCGGTGGCCGAGGTGTTGCGCATCGCGGTGCAAATCGGCAGCGCGATCGAAACTGCGCACCGCTCCGGCATCCTGCATCGCGACATCAAGCCGTCCAACATCCTGATGACCGCCTACGGCCACCCGGTGCTCTCCGACTTCGGCATCGCGTCGACCCTCAGCACGCAGCGTGAGGAAGATTCGGTCGGTCTGTCGATTCCGTGGTCGGCGCCCGAGGTGCTGCTCGACGAGCCGTCAGACCCGATTGAGTCCGAGGTGTGGGCCTTTGCAGCGACTGTCTATTCGCTCCTCGCCGGACGTTCGCCGTTCGAAGATCCCGAGGGCTCGAACTCCTCGAGTGACCTTATGGGACGCATCGCGCGAGCCAAACCGCAGCCGATCGGACGCGACGATGTCCCGACGAGTCTTGAGCAGTTGCTGCGTCGCGGGATGTCGCGCCGCCCCGAGAATCGACCGGCCAGCATGATCGAGTTCGTGCGTGCGCTTCAGACCATCGAGGCCGAGCTCGGGGTACCGCAGACGCCGCTCGAGATCGCGATGGATGAGTGGGCGCTTGGCACAGCCTCCGACCTCGAGGATCGCACTCGACTGCGCCCGCTCGCCGGAGCCGCGCTCAAGCCCGCACCGAAGCGTCGTCGTCGGTCAGTCGCGCAATCAGCCGAGTACGCCGGCATCGGCACGGTGCGCGATGCTTCACCTGCCCCCGGTCGTTTCTCGCACAGTCGTCCTTCCTCATCTCGCCACGGAATTCAGATGACGACCTGGGTGCTGATTGGGGCCGCCGCTCTGGTGATCGCCTTCGGCGCCATTGCTGTCACTGCCTTGCTTCGCACCACGGGCGCTGACGGCATCCCCGTGGTGAGCGATATCCAGGCGTCTCAGACGAACGGCACCATCGAGTTCTCGTGGGCCGACCCAGGACTCGACGATGGCGACCTCTACCAGATCACTGTCGGCGGCGTCTCGTCGAGCATCCAGGAACAACCCCGCTTCGTTGTGGATGCCGACCCGGGTCAGACGGTGTGCGTCGCGGTCACCGTCAACCGTCAGGGAAAGACCGGCGCGCAGAGTTCGGAGAAATGCGTCGACGTCACCGATGGTTAGC
>JBDTNW010000345.1:0-2619 GCA_039933575.1 Pseudolysinimonas sp.
GTCATCGAGGAGCGAGCGCGGGGCGACGCCGACGCAGCCGGTCCGATTCGCGACCGCGTGCTTTCCGCAATCGGTGGCGGAATCGATCGACTGGTTCCCGGAAGCCCGGAGGCGACGCGCCTCAAGGAGCTGCTCATCACCGAGGGGATGTGGAGTCAGTATCTCGAGGTCGGCATCGGTCCCGACGCTGAGATCTTCACGAAAGCTCCGGTGCTCGCGACCGTCGGCACCGCCGTCGAAGTCGGGGTGCGCGAAGACTCCGAGTGGAACAACCCCGAGCCCGAGGTCGTGCTGGTCGTCGCATCCGATGGGCGAATCGTTGGAGCGACGCTGGGCAACGACGTGAACCTCCGCGACATCGAAGGGCGCTCGGCACTGCTGCTCGGTGAGGCGAAAGACAACAACGCATCCGCCGCGGTCGGCCCCTTTATCCGCGTGTTTGGCGCGGGGTTCGGACTTGAGGAGCTGCGTCGCGAAGTCGTGACACTCAGGGTTGAAGGGGCGGACGGCTTCGTGCTCGACGGCACCTCGCCCCTCGCACAGATCAGCCGCAACCCCGCCGATATCGTCGCGCAGGCGATTCGCCACCACTCCTATCCCGACGGTTTCGTCCTGTACCTCGGAACGATGTTCGCGCCCGGTCAAGACCGCGATGTGCCCGGCAGGGGGTTCACGCATCACCTCGGGGATGTGGTGCGCATTTCGTCGCCCGGCCTGGGCGGCCTCGTGAATCGGGTCACCTATAGCCGCGACGCCGCACCCTGGACTTTCGGAATTGCGGCGCTGTACGAAAACCTCGCTCGCCGCGGGATGCTGGAAAGGGAGCCCCAATGATGATCACGACGACCGACCCGAGTACCGGGATCCTTACTGACACCGACATCGAGGCGACCGACGACTCTCAGGTCGCGACGATCGCGCAGACGTCGGACGCCGCATTCCGTGTTCTGCGGGAACACCCGCGTGCCTGGCGTGCCGGCCTGTTGCGCGCGCTCGCCGCCGGCCTCGAGGCCAATCGTGCCGAACTTGTTGCCATCGCTCGCACCGAGACTGGCCTGGTAACCGCGCGACTCGAGGGCGAGCTCACCCGCAGCGTCACGCAGTTGAGCATGTTTGCGGATGTCGTCGACGAGGGCTCGTACCTCGAGGCGACCATCGACCACGCGGCGCAAACTCCGATGGGACCGGGTCCTGACATGCGACGGATGCTCGTGCCAATCGGGCCGATTGCCGTGTTCGGGTCGAGCAACTTTCCCTTTGCTTTCTCGGTGCCGGGCGGAGACACGGCCTCTGCGCTCGCAGCCGGCAACAGCGTGATTCTCAAGGCTCACGGGTCGCACCCGCTGACATCCCGACTCGCGTTTGACGCACTCAACACCGCGGCAACTGCCTACGGAGCGCCGGCCGGAACCCTCGGGATCGTCTACGGGCAGCGGGCCGGAGCCACGCTCGTCGCCGACCCTCGCGTTGCGGCCGTCGGGTTCACCGGATCCCTGGCGACCGGGCGCATCCTGCTCGACATCATCGAAAAGCGCGAGCAGCCCATTCCGTTCTACGGGGAGTTGTCGAGTCTGAATCCGCTCGTGGTGACTCCCGGAGCGGCTGCGGCGCGCGCGGAAGCTATCGCCGAGGGACTCTTCGCTTCGGTGAACGGTTCGGCGGGCCAGTTGTGCACGAAGCCCGGGATCGCGTTCGTGCCCGCGGGCCCCGAAGGGGATGGACTCGTCGCCACGATCGCGGCGCTCGGGCATGGGGCGGCGCCGCAGCCGCTGCTTAACTCCCGCATCCTGGACGCGTTCAGCGACATCCACGGTCACCTTCTGGATGCTCCGGGGGTGCGCGAGATTGTTGCTTCGGCGACCGGCGCGGAAGGCTTTTCGGTTGGCGCAGCCGTGCTCGAAGTCGACGCCGCCGATGTCACCCCGGCAATTGCGGAAGAGGCTTTCGGCCCACTCATCGTGCTCGTGCGGTACCGCGACTTCGACGAGGTTGCGCGCGCGCTCACGGCCGTCCCCAATTCGTTGACCGCGACCATCCATGCCGAAGACGATGAGACCGACGCGATCGCCACCCTCACCGACTTGTTCCGGGATGCCGTGGGCAGGCTGGTATTCAACGGTTACCCGACGGGCGTTCGCGTGTCGTGGGCGCAGCATCACGGCGGTCCGTGGCCGGCCACCAACAGCCTCCATACCTCCGTCGGGATGACCGCGGTGCGGAGGTTCCTGCGACCGCTCGCCTGGCAGAACGCGCCTCAGTCGGCGCTGCCGATCGAGTTGCAAGATTCTGAGGCGGGCATCCCGCGTCGTGTCGACGGGAAGCTGTACCTCGCCAGTTAGAGGTGACTTAGCCGCCGAGGGCATCCCGAATCGCGAGCACGCCGTCTAGCGCTTCGACGTGCGTGGTGCTGAGCGGCGAGAGGCCGAGGCGCAGGCCATCCGGGTAGCGGAAGTCGGGGATGACGCCCTCGCCCCACAACGTTCGAACGACCGACTCGAAGTCGGGGTGACCCAGGGTGACGTGGCCGCCGCGGTGCGCGGCATCCCGAGGGCTGAGCAGTTGCGCGCCGGGCAGCAACTCGTCTGCGGCTGAGACGACAAACGAGGTGAGTGAGATCGA
>JBDTNW010000346.1:0-2614 GCA_039933575.1 Pseudolysinimonas sp.
CCGAAATCGACGCCGCGTCAGTGAGCAAGGTGGGCGAGCTTCCCGCCGCTGTGCTTGCGACTGCCTGCGCCTACGCCGACCCGACCGGTGACGGACTCGGCGGCTACGTCTTCATCCCTGACTCTGACGGTGCGATTGCAGCAGAGCTCGCGACCGTTCTCACGACGGATCACACGATCGACGCATCTCTCGACACCGCGACTTCCCAGAGCTGGGTCTCCGCGACGGGCAGCGGCACCGTCACCGTGGCACCGGGAATCAGCGATGCCACCGCGGATGCCGCCGGCGTCAGCAGCGACATGATCGCCCTGATGGGCGGCGGTCCGCTGCTCGTCATCACCGTCGCAGCGGAGTAGGCCCCGCTAAGCCCAGTCCACGACCCGCAGACCCGGAACGCGGTCGAACTCACGCCGATTGCTCGTCACGACCGTGAGTCCGATCGAACGAGCGTGACCCGCGATGAGGCCGTCGAACGGGCCGACCGGAGTGCCGAGGTGAGCGAGATGCGTCCGGATCTCGCCAGCGTGTTCCGCCGCGACGCGCCCGAAGGCGAGCACGTCAACTAGGCCCAGAAATTCTTCGACGGCGACGGCGTTTTTCGAGGGGGCCGCTGACTTCTCGACCCCGTAAGCCAGTTCAGCGACGGTGATCGAGGACACCGCCATCCGCCCGGAAGCCTCGGTAAACCTGTCGCGCAGAGCGGCACCCCGGTGCCGGAGCGCGAAGATCACCACGTTCGTATCGAGCAAGTACCGGAGGCTCACAATTCGCCGCGTTCCTGATCTGCGGGCTGCTCGCGCTCGATGGCGAAATCGTCGGTGACAGGCGCGCCGTCGGCGAACCAGTGTTCCCAAGAGGTTCCGCTCGGCGTGATGACCCGGCTTCTGCCCGCGACGACGATCTCGACCTCCCGCACATCGGCGGGGAACGCGACATCTTTTGCCAGTCGGACTGCTTGGGTGCGATTGCTCGAGAACAGACGAGTGACGTTCATCGGACCTCCGTATATACGTGCAGTATATACGTCACTCAAATACATGCAGTGCGTCCGCGCGCGCGTTCGGTTCTGGAGGCATCCGCCCAGAATCGACGGCCCGGCCCGGTGGGGTTGTCTCGCCTCCACCTGTTGTGGATGGCGGAAGCGAGGCGCCGATGGGAAGAAGGCGCTAGACAAGGCTCCGCAGCACGTACTGCAGGATGCCCCCGTTGCGGTAGTAGTCCGCCTCACCAGGAGTGTCGATGCGCACCACCGCGTCGAACTCAACGGTCGACTTTCCGGGCGCCGAGTGCTCGCTCGGGACGGCAGTCACGTGCACCGTCTTGGGTGTCGACCCGGAGTTGAGCGCGACAATGCCTGAGATCGACACGACCTCGGTGCCGTCGAGCCCGAGGGTGTCGGCGGTTTGCCCCGCCGGGAACTGCAGCGGGATGACACCCATCCCGATGAGGTTCGATCGGTGGATGCGCTCGAAGCTCTCCGCGATCACCGCGTGCACGCCCAGGAGAGCGGTGCCCTTGGCGGCCCAGTCACGGCTCGATCCCGAGCCGTACTCCTTACCGGCGAAGATCACCAGCGGCGTGCCTGCAGCCTGGTAGTTCTCGCTCGCGTCGTAGATGAACGCCTGCGGGCCGTCTGCTCGAGTGAAGTCGCGGGTGAACCCGCCTTCGACCCCGGACAGCAGCAGGTTCTTGAGACGGATGTTGGCGAAGGTGCCGCGGATCATTACCTCGTGGTTTCCGCGACGAGAGCCGTAGGAGTTGAAGTCGTTGCGCTCGACGCCGTGGTCAACCAGGTATTTGCCAGCCGGGCTGTCTGCCTTGATGTTTCCGGCAGGCGAGATGTGGTCGGTCGTGACCGAGTCGCCGAGCTTGGCCAGTACGCGGGCGCCAGCGATGTCAGAGATCGGTGTGGTCTCGAGTGTCATGCCGTCGAAGTACGGGGGCTTACGCACGTAGGTCGACTTCGCATCCCACTCGAAGACTTCGCTGTCGGGGGTCGGCAGCGACCGCCACCGCTCGTCGCCGTCGAAGACCTCGCCGTATTCCTTGGTGAACATCGCGGTGTCGATCGACGAGTCGATCGTGCGCTGAACTTCGGCTGTATCGGGCCAGATGTCTTTGAGGTAGACCTCGTGGCCGTCGGTGCCGGTGCCGAGCGAGTCCTTCTCGAAATCAAAGTTCATCGAGCCGGCGAGGGCGTAGGCGATGACTAGTGGCGGGCTGGCGAGGTAGTTCATCTTGACGTCGGGGCTGATGCGGCCCTCGAAGTTGCGGTTGCCCGAGAGCACCGCCGTGACCGCCAGATCGTTCTGGTTGATCGCCGCTGTGACCTCGTCGATCAGCGGCCCGGTGTTGCCGATACAGACCGTGCACCCGTAGCCAACGGTGTAAAAGCCGAGCGCCTCGAGGTCGACGTTAAGCCCGGACTTGAGGTAGTAATCGGTCACGACTTTGGATCCTGGCGCAAGCGTGGTCTTGACCCACGGCTTGGACTTCAGACCCTTTGCTACCGCATTGCGGGCCAGCAGGCCGGCGGCGAGCATGACGCTCGGGTTGGATGTGTTGGTGCACGAGGTGATCGCCGCGACAGCGACAGCGCCGTGGTCGAGCGTGT
>JBDTNW010000347.1:0-2604 GCA_039933575.1 Pseudolysinimonas sp.
TCGGCCCGACGCGGCCCAATCTTCGGCTGCTGACCGACAATTTGCACGGCGACGTTTGCCACCTGCCACCCGCTTTCGGCGATCAAACTCAGGGCACGCTGAAGGAACACGGCACTGGCCGCACCTGCGAACTCCGGACGGTCGGTGCCGAATTGCGAACCGATGTCACCGAGGCCGGCGGCGGAAAGCAGCGCGTCGACGATCGCATGGATGACGGCATCACCGTCGCTGTGCCCGGAGAGACCCGGCTCGCCAGGCCAGTCGAGACCCCCGAGCCTCAGGGGAACCTCGGGGTCGTAGGCGTGGACGTCATAGCCGACCCCGCCGCGACCGCGGGCGACCGCCCAGTCGGGACCGAGCAGTTGCGCGGCGCGGTGCAGGTCGTCGGACGTCGTGATCTTGAAGGCACGAGGATCACCGGCGATCGTCGTGACGCGATGTCCGGCTGCCGCGAAAACCGCGGCGTCATCGGTGTGGTCGGCCGTCGCGGCCGCGTACGCCGCCTCGAGTGCTACGCGCGGGAACCCCTGCGGCGTCTGGACTGCGACCAAGTCGGCTCGATCGACGGTTGCGACGACGACCCCGTCGTGCACGCGCTTGACCGTGTCGGCAACCGGAAGCACCGGGATGACGCCCTCACCCGTCGCGCGGACCGCCTCGACGACGCGCTCGAAGACCTCGATCGGGGTGAGCGCGCGGGCTGCGTCGTGAACGAGCACGACATCCACCTCGGCCGTGACAGCGGCCAAACCCAAGGCCACCGACTGCTGACGAGTGCGGCCCCCGACAACAACAGTCGCGGACCGATACGACCTGATTTCCTGGTGCAACGCCACGATCGCACGAGCCTGTTCGAGGTGGCTCGCGGGAGCGACGACGACCAGCTCGGCATCGGCCGGCACGCGCACCAGTGCGTGGTCGAGGATCGACCACGACGCGAGCGGCGCGAACGCTTTCGGCATCGCGGCCCCGAGCCGTTCACCGCTCCCGGCAGCGACCACGATAACGGCGACACTCATCGCTCGTCCGTCCGCGATTCAGCTGACCGGAAACCTAAGAGGCCAGAACCTCTAGGAGGCCAGAACCTCGTCGAGAACGTTGGATGCCTTCTCTTCGTCGGTCTTCTCGGCGAGCGCCAACTCGGAGATCAGAATCTGACGAGCCTTGGCAAGCATCCGCTTCTCGCCGGCGGAAAGCCCGCGGTCCTGATCGCGGCGCCACAGGTCGCGGACGACCTCGGAGACCTTGATCACGTCGCCGGAGGCGAGCTTCTCGAGGTTCGCCTTGTAGCGGCGGCTCCAGTTGGTGGGCTCTTCGGTGAAGGGAGCACGAAGCACCTCGAACACCTTGTCGAGGCCTTCCTTGCCGATGACGTCGCGAACGCCGACGAGATCGACGTTGTCGGCCGGGACCTCGATGGTCAGATCGCCCTGGGTGACGTTCAGTTTGAGGTACAACTTCGTCTCACCCCGGATGGTGCGATTCTTGACCTCGATGATGGTCGCGGCACCATGGTGGGGGTAAACGACAGTTTCGCCGACCTCAAAAAGCATGGAATTGTTCCTTCCGCAGAATTGCCAGTCTACCACGCGGTCCATTCCGTCAGGCGGGCCTCACTCCGACCCCGCCTCGGTCGCCGCTAGGCTGGGACCGCTCATGCGCAATCGACCCGGGAGGTCTGAAATGAAGGTCCGTACCGGGGCATCTATCGTCATGGGAGCGGTCCTCGCGACCCTCCTCGTTGGCTGCAGCTTGTTCGCCATCCACCAGACCCTCGAGCCGTACGACTCGAGCGACGGCGTCAGCGTCACGGTCGGCGATGTCAAGGTCATCAACGCCATCGTCTTTACCAAAGACGGGCAGGATGGCAACTTCTCGGCCGCCGCCGTCAACACGGGCACGAGTGACATCACGGTCACCTTGCAATACCAGTCCAATGGTGCGAAGGCCGACGTCACGGTTGACGTTCCCGCGGGTGAAACGACCACGCTGGGTGAAGGCGGCCTCGACGGCCAGGTCTTCCTCGCCGGGATCGACACTCCCCCCGGCGCCCTTCTCAAGATTTACGTGCAGTACGGCGCGGTCCCGGGCAAGCAGTTCGACGTGCCGGTGCTCGACGCCTCTCTGAAGCAGTACGGCTCGTTGCTTCCGTCGCCGACGCCTACCCCGACTCCGACTCCGACTCCGACTGCCACCCTGACTCCGAGCCCGGCACCCACGCCGTAACGCTCAGCCCTCGAAGCAGCTCAGCTCTCGAACCGGCTCAGCTTTCGAACCGATAGCCAAGCCCGCGAACGGTGACGAGCAACTTCGGCTCCGACGGCTCGTCTTCGATTTTCGAGCGGATGCGCTTGATGTGCACGTCGAGAGTCTTGGTGTCACCGAAATAGTCAGCCCCCCAGACCCGGTCGATCAACTGCCCACGGGTGAGGACTCGACCCGCGTTGCGCATCAGCAGTTCGAGCAATTCGAACTCTTTGAGCGGCATCGCGGTCTCTTTGCCCCGCACCGAGACCGCGTGACGCTCGACATCCATCCGCACGGTCCCCGCCTCAACCACCCCGTGGTCGTCGTCACCCAGGTCGGAGTGCCGGCGCATGACGG
>JBDTNW010000348.1:0-2604 GCA_039933575.1 Pseudolysinimonas sp.
CGCTTCGACGGATCCGACGCGCCCGTCCCGAGCGTGTAGGAATCGCCATAGAAGGCGACCACCGGCGCATCGGGATCGGGCGCGTCGTGTGCAGGCTCTTGAACAGAGCATCCGGTCGCGAGCACGCCAACGAGCGCAAAGACGGCGGCGCGCGCGACCCACATGCCTAGCATTCGGAGCAGTCGGCCCCATTGGATGGGGGAAGCGGCAATTAGACCGGGATGCGGGCCGCCACGAGTTCGGCGATCTGGACGGCGTTCAGTGCCGCCCCCTTGCGCAGGTTGTCGTTCGAGATGAACAGTGCGAGGCCCCGACCTTCCGGGGCGCCTTCGTCCTGCCGGATCCGGCCGACCAGACTCGGATCGACGCCGGCCGCGTCGAGCGGCGTCGGCACCTCCATGAGCTGCACTCCGGGGGCGGCGGCGAGCAGCTCGGACGCCCGCTCAGGGGTGATGGAGCGCGCGAACTCGGCGTTGATGCTCAGCGAGTGACCGGTGAATACCGGCACCCGCACACACGTGCCGCTGACCAAAAGGTCGGGCAACTCGAGGATCTTGCGGCTCTCGTTGCGCAGCTTCTTCTCTTCGTCGGTCTCGTTGAGGCCGTCCTCGACGATCGACCCGGCGAGTGGCAGCACGTTAAAGGCGATGTTCTTGCTGAACTTGTGCGGGGCCGGCATCGTCACGGCGCGGCCGTCTTGCACGAGGCCGATGGCATCCTGACCGACCGCTGAGGTCGCCTGCTCGAGCAGCTCTTCGCCGCCCGCGAGACCGGCTCCCGACACGGCTTGGTACGTGCTGACGATGAGGCGCGTGAGCCCCGCCTCGGTGTCGAGAACCTTGAGGATCGGCATCGCTGCCATCGTGGTGCAGTTCGGGTTGGCGATGATTCCCTTGCCCGTCGCGCCACGCGCCTCGTCGATCGCGTGCGGGTTGACCTCGCTCACGACCAGCGGCACGTCGGGGTCCATGCGCCAGGCGCTGGAGTTGTCGATGACGAGCACTCCGGCTTCGGCGAAGCGCGGCGCCTGCACCTTCGACATGGTCGCGCCTGCCGAGAAGATCGCAACATCGAGGCCGCTCGGGTCGGCCGTTTCGGCATCCTCAACCGTGATCTCGCGTCCACGGAACGGCAGCGTGGTACCCGCGCTGCGGCTCGACGCGAAGAAGCGAATCTCTGAGACCGGGAAGTCGCGCTCCTCCAGAAGGCGACGCACGACCGCGCCAACCTGACCCGTGGCGCCGACGACGCCCAAGCGGATGCCATTGCTACTCATGAGAAGAGAGTTTACGGCGCGAAAGCCGTCACCCGCCGCCTGGAGGCCTGCCGTGAAGCACGCATAAGATGCCACCGTGTCGACCATTGATCCCGACGCGCGCGGCCGCGCCATCCAAGAAACCCTCCGCCCGATCGCGTTGGCGGCGAGTGTCGTCGCTTTCGTCGTTGGGCCGGTGCTCGCGCTCATCGCGAACCTGACGCCGGAGGCTCGAGACTGGGTCGGCGCCGTCGCGGGGTACCTCATTTGGCTGTTCACAACCGTCGGCGTCGGCCTGTTCGTCTTCTACACCGTTCGGAACCTGTCGATCTTTGGCAGCGTCGCCTGGCTGATGGGGATGCTCGCGAGCGGTGGGATCATCGCGATCCAGTACGACGACGCTGCCGGTCATCCCGCGACCTGGGCCACCGTCACGTTCGCGGTTGCGGGAGTTGTGCTCTACGGGCTCCGGCTCGAACGAGCCGCCCTGTCGAAGTCAACTCTCCTGGCCGGCGTCACCACGAATGCGACCGTCACTCGTTCGGCTGTCAGCGGCACCTACAACTCGGTGCAGATCTGGCACGTCACGTTGAAGTTCACCGACCAAGCGGGCACCACCCGGTATCTGCGCACCCACCTGCTCGGAGCGGGCGGCTGGGCACCTGGAGACATCGTGCCGATCCGCTACGACCCGACGCACCCCGGTTCGCGCCGACGGATTGTCGTGTACCCAGACACTCCGGGTGGTAGTGCCTTCGTTCGGTGATGCACCGGAACGCCGAGACGGCGTCCGGGAACTGGGCTCTGCTGCTTAGCGCCCAGTTCCGCCGTGCACGATCGCGACCTCGTCGGCATCCAGCCCGAAGGCGGTGTGCACGACCTGCATCGCGTGCTTCAACATGTCGGCGCGGGTGACAACTGAGATGCGAATCTCGGAGGTGGAGATCATCTCGATGTTGATCCCGGCGTCAGACAGCGCGGTGAACAACTGGGCGGAGACACCCGCGCTGGTGCGCATGCCGGCCCCGACGACCGCGAGCTTGCCGATCTGGTCGTCGTACTGGATCGCCTGGAAGCCCACGGCATCCTGCTCGTTGGTGAGAATGGTGACGACCTTCTCACCGTCCGACTTCGGAAGCGTAAACGAGATGTCGGTCAGCCCGGTGGATGCGGCGGAGACGTTCTGCACGATCATGTCGATGTTCGCGCCCGTCTTGGCGACGATCGTGAAAATCTCGGCGGCCTTGCCGGGAACGTCGGGTACACCGACGACCGTGACCTTCGCCTCATTGAGGTCGCCGGCGACACCGGTGATGATCGGCTCTTCCACCGACTCCCCTTCCTGCGGC
>JBDTNW010000349.1:0-2568 GCA_039933575.1 Pseudolysinimonas sp.
GCCAGATCTTCGATCGCGTACCCGCGATACCGCAGGATGCCGGCATCCCCGTCGATGTAGGTGATGGCGCTCTTCGTCGAGGCCGTATTCACGAACCCTTGGTCGAGGGTCGAAAGGCCCGTGTCGCGCATGAACGTGGAGATATCGACGCTGTCGCGACCCTCGACGGCATGGCGCACGGGAAACTCAGCGGTCGTGCCGCCGTACGAGAACGTGGCCGTGTCTGGCCGCTCAGAGTCGCTCACCTTTATAGCCTAGGGCCCGTCTGAGGCGACGGTGATGAGCGCCAGAATGCGGCGGCTTCAGTTGGAGGATGCCGCCAAACGCGCGGCGGCAGCGGCCACGCGATCATCCGTCGCGGTCAGGGAAATGCGCACATGATCGCGTCCTGCGTCACCGTAAAACGTGCCGGGTGTGACCAGGATTCCGAGGTCGGCTAGCTCCGAGACGGTCGTCCAGGCGTCTTCGCCACGGGTCACCCAGAGGTAGAGTCCCGCGCGGCTGGAGTCGATCCGAAAACCTGCGTTGGTGAGCGCGGCAGCGAGGATGGCACGCCTGCCCGCATACCGCGCCTTCTGGGCGGCGACGTGGGCGTCATCGCCCAGGGCAACCGTCATCGCGTGCTGTACCGGGGCTGGCGGGATCAGGCCCGCGTGTTTGCGAACCTCGAGCAGCTCCCCCACGAGGTCGCTGCAGCCGGCGATGAAGCCCGCCCGGTAGCCCGCCAGGTTGGAGCTCTTCGAGAGCGAATGCACGGCAAGCGTGAGGCGCCTTGACCCCTGGGTGACCGCGGGGTCAAGGATCGACGGGGTCGGCTCGTCACCTTCCCAATTGAGGTCGGTGTAGCACTCGTCGTTCGCGATGACGGCGTCGAGTTCGCGGGCTCGCCCGACGGCACGTCGCAGAAACTCAAGCCCGTGAACGCGGCCGTCGGGGTTGCCCGGGCTGTTGAGCCAGACGAGTTTCGTCGTCGAGGGCCACTCGTCAGGTTCATCCGAAACGAGCACGTCGGCGCCGACGATCGCCGCGCCGACAGCGTAGGTCGGATAGGCGAGGGAAGGCTGCACGACGACATCGCCCGGGCCGAGCCCGAGGAGCGTCGGCAGAAGGGCGATGAACTCCTTCGAGCCGATCGTCGGGAGGGTGTTGTCGATCCCGACTTCGATCCCCCGACGGGCATGCCAGTCGACGATCGCCTGCCGAAGTTCGGGGCTGCCGGAGGTCTGCGGATACCCAGGCGACCCGGTCGCTGCCGCCAGCGCTTCGGCGACGATGGTCGGCACCGGGTCGATCGGTGACCCGATCGCGAGGTCGACAACGCCATCCGGATGCGCGCCCGCGGTCGCTCGATACGGCAGAAGCGAGTCCCAGGGGAAGTCGGGAAGTTCGAGCGCCACGGCGGTTCGTTGCCTGCGGGTCAGTGTTCTTGAGGCGGCAGAACCGCGATCACCGGATGATCACCGGGCAGCACGCCGACTTTCGCGGCGCCGCCTGGAGAGCCGATCTCGGCGAAGAATTCGACGTTGGCCGTGTAGTAATCCGACCACTTGCTCGGCAGATCGTCTTCGTAGTAGATCGCTTCGACCGGGCAGACCGGCTCGCACGCGCCACAGTCAACGCATTCGTCAGGCTGGATGTACAGCATCCGGTCGCCCTCATAAATGCAGTCGACAGGGCATTCGTCGATGCAGGCGCGGTCTTTGAGATCCACGCACGGGAGGGCGATCACGTACGTCACTCGTCCAGTCTACGACTGTGGCGAACGGCGCCAGGTTAGGTTAGCCTTGCCAATTGTGATCGCGACTTTTCTGATCGGACTCCGTGAGGGTCTTGAAGCCGCTCTCGTCATCGGCATCGTCGTCGCCTACCTGACCAAGACTGGCAGGCGCCGCTCCCTCCCCGCTCTGTGGGTCGGCGTCGGCGCCGCGATCGTGCTGTCGCTCGCGGTTGGCGCAGTGCTCACCTTTGGTACCCACGGGCTCGCTGCGGGCGTCGAAGAGATCCTCGCCGGATCGCTCTCGATCGTCGCCGTCGGCTTCATGACCTGGATGACGTTCTTCATGGCCCGCGCCGCGCCAACGCTCAAGACCAACCTCGAGCAGGATGTCGACCACGCGGTCGCCGGCACCGGCTGGGCACTCATCGTGCTCGCCTTCATCTCAGTTGCCCGCGAAGGCATCGAGACCGCGCTGTTCCTCTGGGCAGCCGCCCAGGAGTTCGGGCAGACGCCACTCGCCATCACCGGGGCCGTGCTCGGCATCCTGCTCGCCGTCGTTCTCGGCTGGCTCCTCTCGCACGGGATGCTGCGCATCGATCTCGGTCGGTTCTTCCGAGTCGTGGGCGCGAGCCTCATTGTCGTGGCCGGCGGCGTACTCGGCCACGCCATCCATGACCTGCAAGAAGCCCGCCTGCTCCCGGGACCGTTCGGCGCCGCACCCGCCGGCTCCCCGTTTCCCGCACTGTGGGGCGATGGGACCTGGGCTTTTCGGATTGCCGACGTCATCCCGCCCGACAGCCCGCTCGCCGTCATTCTTCAGGGCACCATCGGATTCTCGCCTGAGATGACCT
>JBDTNW010000350.1:0-2563 GCA_039933575.1 Pseudolysinimonas sp.
TCGCCCTTGCGGCGGGCGAGCCGCGCTACGCCACGCTCGCCCGAGGGCTGGTTGAATCGTGCGCCACAGGGGATGTCGTTGCAGCGCCCGGCGGCAGGGATGCAGTTCTCGCCGCGCGAGGGCTCGAGCTGCCTTCCGAGATCTCCGACGGCGCGACTCCCTCGGGCCGCGCTCTGCTCGCCGACGCCGCCCTGCTGCTGGCCGCGCTCACCGGCCGGGACGAGCATCGGGCGATCGCCGAACGCGTGATCGCCCCGACACTGGTCGCCGCAACCGAGCAGCCGATCTCGTTCGGCGGTGCACTCGGAGTCGCTGTGCGACTGGCGCGACCGGTCGCACAGCTCGTCGTCGTTGGCGATCCGGCATCCCGTCTTGGGACCGTTGCCCGAGGCTGGGGCGGGCCGGCCCGAGTGCTCGCGCTGGTGACCGACGACGGGGCTGAGGCCTTCACCTCGGCCGGCTTCGAGTTGTTCGCGGGTCGCTCAACGACCGCCGGGACGCCCACCGCCTACCTGTGCGAACGGTTCGTCTGTGAACTGCCGCTCTCGGATGCCGGGCGCCTCGCGGATAGGCTCGCGCTATGACTCTTCGTCAGGCCACAGGCAGATCCCGTCTCATGCTGGTCCCGGTGGCGTTGGCAGCGTTGCTTCTGGGCGGCTGCACGAGCGACTTTCTGGCGGGTGGCGCGGGTCCCACGATCACTGACGGGCCGACCGCGTCGCCGAGTGCGACCGAAACGGCGACGCCAACGCCAACGCCGCCCCCGACTCCCGAGCCGACGGCTATCCCCTGCAACCTGGTGTTCACCAAAGCAGAAAACTATGTGCTGGGCGACTGCGCCACCGTGACGATCGAGGGTTCGAACATCAACGTCACGTTCGAGTCGATTGATCACCTCGTGATCCGAGGCAATGGTGCCCGGCTCAACGGGCAATCCCTGGGAGACGTGCAGCTCTCGGGTCAGAGCAACGAGATTGAGGTTGTCACCCTGGGCGCGGTCCACATCCGCGGCGACCAGAACCTGGTCGCCGCTGAGCAGACCATCCACTCGGTGATCGTTGATGGCAACTCGAACACTGTCACGGCAGGCGACGGCATCGACCAAAAGGCCGACAACGGGATCGACAACGTGTTCAGCTAGACCGTGGTCGCCAGTGGAGCTTCGACATCTGCAGCCCACTCGTTGAGTGAGCCGTCGTAGATCGCGACCGACTTCTCGCCGAGGCGGATGAGCTGCAAGGCCGCAGCCGTCGCGGCAATCCCGCCGTTGCAATAGGCGATGATTCGGGGCGCACCGAGAACCGGTGACAGCAGTTCGCGGAGCTGTTCTTCGGGGAGCGCGGTGCGAGTCTCGCGCTCGACCAACCGCGCCGCGGGGACCGACGACGACCCGGGGATGTGTCCCGCCCGGGCACGCGTCGGCGTCTCGCCGGTGAACTCTTTCGGCGGCACCGCGCACACCAGTGCGGCGTCCACTTCGCCTCGTACCACCCGCTCAACCTCAGCCTTGTCGACCCAGGCGTCGGTGCGCTCGACAGCGGTGAAGGTGGTCGCGACGGGTTCGACGTGACCGCGGTCGACGGGCCGGTCGTCGTCGGCCCACGCCATGAGCCCGCCGTCGAGTACTGCGGCGTTGTCATGACCAAAGGCGCGCAGCAGCCACCAGAGGCGCGCCGCCCATTGTCCGACCGCGGTGTCGTAGACGACGACAGTGGTGTCGGCGCCGATCCCGAGGGCTCCCGCGGCGGCGGCGAACCTCGAAGCATCCGGGCGGGTGAACGGGAAAGCGCCGTTCGGATCCGAGAAGTCGTCGATCAAATCGCCGAACACCGCACCGGGAATGTGGCCTTCGGCGATGTACTGCTCGTGGCCGCTGAGCGACCCCGCCTTACCGCTGGGCTGAGTGAATGAGACGACCGACGCGTCGACGACGATGAGGTCATCGGCACCCAGGTGATCGGCCAGCCACTGGGCTGACACGAGGGGCGACGGGAGGACGGGTCCGGGCATGCGCTCACGCTAACTCGGTGCTCATCCGGTCGCGGTTGACGCCGCAACGCAAGGTAACGTCCATCCGTGCCAATTGGCGCGCGCGAATGCTTCATGCGTGCCATTTGGCGCGCGCGAACTGCTAGCGCAGAGTCTTGCGCGAGGTGATCTGCCCGGTGTCGAAGCCGAGGAGGTGAAGGCCACCGTGGAAGCGAGCGTGCTCAATCTTGATACAGCGGTCCATGACGACCGTCAAACCCTTCGACTCGCCGTAGACGGCGGCCTCCTCATTCCAGATGCCGAGCTGCACCCAGATCGTCTTCGCCCCGATCGCGAGAACCTCGTCGATAACCGCCGGGATGTCGCTGCCCTTGCGAAACACGTCGACGATGTCGGGCACGACGGGCAGGTCGGCGAGGCTCTTGTAGACCTTCTGGCCGAGGATCTCATCGGCCATCGGGTTGACGAAGAACAGTTCGTAGTCGCTCGACTGGTCGAGGTAGGTCGCGACGAAGTACGACGACCGGGTCACGTTCGGCGAGGCGCCGACGATCGCGACGGTCTTCGCCTTCTG
>JBDTNW010000351.1:0-2528 GCA_039933575.1 Pseudolysinimonas sp.
TCGCGCCGGTGTTGTTCCCGGTGCTGATCGACGTCGTGCCGACGTTGCTGTCCTTCCTGATCTGACTCGTAAGTCAGACCGCGCGCACCGAGTTGTTGCGCGGGTCGTGCGTGAGTTCGGCCATCCCCAGCTCTTCGAGGAGCGGTGGCAGGTACATCCCGAACCGGCCTCGGTAACCCTTGCGGAGGCCGTACCAGCCACCGACCGGGTTGGAGGCGTCGCGACCCCAGGCCTCAACCGTGCCGGCCGCGGCATCCTTGCCCTCGTCGGCCGCCCCGAGCGGAACCCAGTCGCCTTGCTTACGCAACCATGCCGCGAGGTCGGTGATCGCGTCGACGTGGTACTTGAGGGTCGTCGATCCCACCTGGCAAACCAGAGCCGGAGGATGGTTCGTGTCGTCGCGGTACATCGTGTAACTGCTCGACCCGGGTGCTGTGATGAGCTCCCACGGGTCGTCTTTGGTTCCTGCGCCACTCATGCTCGGATCCCTTCGATGCGTTCGCGTTCGATTGCCTGCAGATAGTGAGGGAGCAGGTCGAGCCAGCCTCCCATCTCCGTGTCGTGCCAGTCCAGCCCATCGGCACCCAATCTCTCCCACCCGACGTGCTCAATCGACACCCGGGTGCGCGTTTCGGCGAGCGCCTCGAAGGTCACCGTGACGTCGCTGGCGTCGGTACGGTCGGCCTTGAGGTGCCAGAGATAGCCAAAAGTCGAGGCGGGATCCCAGATCGTCACCTCACCCCATTCGTGCTCGGTGCCGTCTGGCGTGCGCTCGAACAGTCGTCCGCCCAGATGCGGCTCCAGAACGACCTCGAGTCCCGGGTTCTGGCTCCAGGAGTGCGTGCGCGGCCACCATTGGTCGATGCGCTGCGTCCAGGTACTGAAGGCGTGCTCCTGCGGCACCTCCAGTTCGAAGGTGTTGCGCAGCGGCTCGACCATCACTCCTGCTTCGATCCCGGCACTTCGGCGTCCGGCTTTTGGGTGCCCGTATTTTCGGCGAACAGCGTGAAGCGGCTCGCGACGTCGCCCCACACGCGCTCAAGATACGCCTGGACCGCGAAGAGTCCCTCTTGCTGCAGCGAGAAGATGTGCCGGGTGCCGACCCGTTCCTCTCGCACCAGACCGGTTTCTGCGAGCACTCGTAGGTGGCGCGAGACCGCAGGACGACTGATGGGCAGTTCGTTGGCCAGCTCCTGAACCGAATGCGGTGCGACACCGAGCAGGCTCAGGATGCTGCGCCGCTGCACGTCGGCGAGTGCATCGAACGCATCCGCGCTCGAGCGGGCGGAGTCAGCCACGCGCTTCGGCCTGGGCCTTGAGCCCGTTCGCGAACTGCTGGAACGACGGGTCGAGGTCGGGGATCTGCTTCCAAATCGCGCCCAGAAGCGGCCCGCTGTAGACCTCGTGCATCGTGAATCGGGTGCCTTTGCCTTCGGGGGTCAGAGTGAACGTGCGCACGCCCTTGAACAGCCCGAAAGGTGCGCCGCCGACGATGACGAGTTCTTTGCGCGGATCGAGTTTGGTGACCTTCACGGCGAACGCCGTCTTCGGCGCCGCGCCCGAGGTGACCGAGAGCTTTGCGCCCACTTTGTCGGCAGCGCCACGTGCCGCAATGATTCCCGAGTCCCACGACGGCCAGGCGGCGACGTCGACCAGCAGGGTCCAGATCTTCTCTGGGGCGGAGTCGATGACGATCGTGGCATCGAAGGTGTGGTCGGCGTAGGGCATGGCGTCCTCCATCGGTATCCGTAACTAAACAGTTACGGTAACTGGAGTGTTACCGATGACGGGACCCTCGTCAAGAGTTGAAAGTCAAAGTTGTTTGTACCGGATGAGGGACTCGAACCCTCATGCCCTTTCGGGCAACCGATTTTGAGTCGGTCGCGTCTGCCATTCCGCCAATCCGGCGCACGCGACTTCGAGAGCCGCGGCATGGGAACGATACCGTAGGCTCGTCGCGTGAGCGATGCGCTGGAGACCCCGACCGCGCCTCGACGCGTCGTTGTTGCCGAAGATGAGTCGCTCATCCGGCTCGATATCGTTGAAATTTTGCGCGACAACGGCTTCGAAGTTGTCGGCGAGGCGGGTGATGGTGAGACTGCCGTCGCTCTCGCGACCGAGCTCAAGCCCGACCTCGTGATCATGGATGTCAAGATGCCGAAGCTCGACGGCATCTCAGCCGCTGAACGGCTCGCGAAGAACCACATCGCTCCTGTCGTGCTGCTGACCGCGTTCAGCCAAAAGGAACTTGTCGAGCGCGCGAGCGAGGCTGGCGCGATGGCTTACGTTGTAAAGCCCTTCACTCCGAACGACCTCCTGCCGGCGATCGAGATCGCGCTCAGTCGCTACCAGCAGATCGTTACTCTCGAGGCCGAAGTCGCTGACATGGTCGAGCGCTTCGAGACCCGCAAGCTCGTGGATCGGGCCAAGGGACTACTCAACGAGAAGATGGGCCTGACTGAGCCCGAGGCTTTCCGGTGGATTCAGAAGGCATCCATGGATCGTCGCCTCACGATGCACGACGTCGC
>JBDTNW010000352.1:0-2510 GCA_039933575.1 Pseudolysinimonas sp.
ACACACCTACGGGGGAGGAGGCTGCCATGGCGAGGATCGGTGAGAGCGCCGACCTGCTCAAGTGCTCCTTTTGTGGAAAGAGCCAGAAGCAGGTTCAGCAGCTAATCGCGGGCCCCGGGGTCTACATCTGCGACGAGTGCGTCGAGCTCTGCAACGAGATCATCGAGGAGCGTCTCGCCGAAGCCGGCGAAGAGACTGCTTCCGAGTTTGACCTTCCGAAGCCGAAAGAGATCTTCGCCTTCCTCGAGGAATACGTCATCGGCCAGGAGCCTGCGAAGAAGGCGCTCTCGGTTGCTGTCTACAACCACTACAAGCGCATCCGGGCTCGTAACACTCTGACCTCAGCCGATGCCGTCATCGATGACATCGACATCCAGAAGTCCAACATCCTGCTGATCGGCCCGACGGGCTGCGGCAAGACCTATCTGGCGCAGACTCTCGCGAAACGCCTCAACGTGCCGTTCGCCGTCGCCGACGCCACCGCACTCACTGAGGCCGGCTACGTCGGTGAGGATGTCGAAAACATCCTGCTCAAACTCATCCAGGCCGCCGACTACGACGTGAAGCGCGCCGAGACCGGCATCATCTACATCGACGAGGTCGACAAGATCGCCCGCAAGGCCGAGAACCCGTCAATCACCCGCGACGTGTCGGGCGAGGGTGTGCAGCAGGCGCTGCTCAAGATCCTCGAAGGCACGACCGCGTCGGTTCCGCCGCAGGGCGGTCGCAAGCACCCGCACCAAGAATTCATCCAGATCGACACGACGAACGTGCTGTTCATCGTGGCCGGCGCGTTCTCAGGGCTCGAAGACATCATCTCGGCCCGGGTCGGCAAGCGCGGCATCGGATTCGGCGCACCCCTCCACTCGAAGCGGGACGAATCGGAACTCTTCAGTGAGGTGCTGCCGGAAGACCTCCACAAGTTCGGCCTGATCCCCGAGTTCATCGGGCGGTTGCCCGTCGTCACCACGGTGTCGCCGCTCGACCAAGACGCGCTGATGCAGATCTTGACGGAGCCGAAGAACGCCCTCGTACGCCAGTACCAGCGCATGTTCGAAATCGACGGCGTCGAGTTGGAATTCGAGACGGATGCCCTCGAAGCGATCGCGGATCTCGCGAAACTGCGCCAGACCGGTGCCCGCGGCCTGCGTGCCATCCTCGAAGAGGTTCTCGGACCGATCATGTTCGAGGTGCCGTCCGACAATGACGTCGCGCGAGTTGTGGTGACGAAGGCCGCCGTGCTTGAGAACGCGGCGCCGACGATCGTGCCGCGCAGGGAACAACGCCGCGAGAAGTCCGCCTAAGCCGCCTTGGCTAATCGGACCAGCATGACTGACGCGATCCGCCCGCCGCGGCTCAAGGCAGGCGACCAGGTCGCGGTGGTGGCCGCATCCCAGTCACTGAGCGCGGTCTACCCGCGCGTCTATCAGGCTGGCCTTCGTACGCTGCGCGAGACCTTCGGGCTCGAGGTGGTCGAGTTTCCGTCGGTCTCGTTCGACCCCGAGTACAGCTACCGTCATCCCGAGGCGCGGGCGAAGGATCTAAATGATGCCTTCGCCGACCCCGGAATCGCCGCCATCATTTCGCAGATTGGGGGAAGCGATTCGATTCGGCTGCTGCCGCATCTCGACATCGAGAGCGCTGTGCGCACGCCGAAGGTTCTGTTGGGATATTCCGACACCGCCACCCAGTTGGTGACCTACGCCCAGGCGGGACTCGTCACGTTCAACGGCCCGGCGGTCATGGCTGGATTTGCGCAACTGCCCAACTTTCCCCAACTTGAGGCGCACCTCCGGGCCGTGCTGTTCGATCCGACGCCCGAGTATTCCTATGCGCCGTACCCCGACTGGGTGAACGACTATCCGAACTGGAGTCGGCAGGCGGGCCACGAGGTCGGCGCACTTCGGCCGTCGACCGGGTGGCGGTGGCTTCAAGGCGACAGTCCCGCGCGGGGTCGGCTGCTGGGCGGATGCGTCGAAGTTCTGCAATTTCTCAAGGGCACCCGGTTCTGGCCGGAGCCCGACGTCTGGGCGAACCGGATCATGTTCCTGGAGACCTCGGAAGAGAAGCCGCCGGTGTCGTTCATGGAGTACTGGCTGCGCAACTCAGGGGTGGCGGGCACGCTCGACGGGCTGTCCGCGTTGCTGGTCGGCAGGCCACGGGACTACAGCGACGACGAGTCGGCCGAGCTCGACACCGTCATTTTGCAGGTGCTCGCCGAGTTCGGTCGGGATGACCTCCTCGTGGTCAGCAACCTCGACTTCGGCCACACCGACCCGCAGTGGGTCATGCCGAACAATGTGCTCGCTGAGCTCGACCCGACGGCACGCACCTTCCGGTTGCTCGAACCCGCCGTAGCCTGAGCTGCGCGGCGTTGCCGACGGGTTATTCGGTCACGGGGTCGACCAGCAGCCCGTCGCGAATCTCGATGATTCGGTCGGCGTAGGCCGCCATTTTCGGGTCGTGGGTTGAGACGATGGCCGCGACTCCGCGATCGTGCACCAGCGCCG
>JBDTNW010000353.1:0-2501 GCA_039933575.1 Pseudolysinimonas sp.
GCGCGCAACTGGTCGATACCTTGCCCGTCGAGTTCGACCCTCTCACGCTCAACACGACGGTCGTCGTTACCGGCGGCGCCTCGACCTATTCGTGGGGTGGCACCAACAACCGCACTCTGACCGTCGACTTCACCAAGACCACGCCGAACGGCCTCGGCATCCCGTCTGGTGATGGCTACTCGGTGCAGGTCTCGCTTCTGGTTCCGGCAAATCTCTCGCCCGACTGGCCGTCGAACGGGGTACCGGTAACCAACACCGCGACCGTGACCGCGACGACCGCGGCAGCTGCTTCGGCATCCGTCGCCGCGACGATCACCGTTCCGTACACCGTTGCCACGACGGCTGGCGCGGCCTGGTCGCCGCCGACCACCCAATTCAAAGTCGGCGAGGCGTCGACCCTGACCCTGACGACCACCAATACGTCGAACGCGAAGGCCGACACGCTGACGCTGCTCGCCCCGACCGATCCGACGTCGGGTTCCAACCTCTTTGAATTGGTCAACTTCGCCAGCTTCGGTGCCGTCACCTTCCCGGCGGGTGCCGACCGCATCCAAGTGGATGCCTACGTCGCGGGTTCGTGGATCAACGGCGCATTCGATACCGTCGCGGCACTGCCCGCGGGGGTAACCGACAGTCAAGTCACCGGGTTGCGCATCACGTTTGGATCTTCGAACGCGGGAGCCCAACTCACCGCTAACGGCAGTGCGGGAGCGGTCGTGCTCAACCTCGCCCAGCGCGCCAGCACGCGCACCGCGGGTACGTCGCTCGTCACCGGTGCTGTCGCCACCGCAAACGTGCGCGGCACGGTGTCGGTGCCCGGCCACGGCACCCAGTCCGCAAACGCTTCGGCGACGTACACGATCGGTGGACTCGACTCGGTCGTCAGCGGATCGGTGGTCTTCTCGACACCCCGCATTCCGGCCGGCGGATCGACGATCTCGACGATCACCGGGAGTAACGCCTCCAACGGCAACCTGAGTGAGCTGACTGTCACCCAACCGGCAGGCTCGTTCCTCACCGACAAGATCACCTTTGGTGGGTTCACCGCCGGCGGGGCCGCCTGGCCAGCAGGAGCAACAGCAGCCACGGTTACCTGGTTGGTGACCGGACAGCCGGGCGACATCGACCCCGACCCGGTTGAACTCACTTCGGGCGACGCGTTCCCGCCCACGCCGACGCTGTCACCGACCCAACGCATTACCGGGTTCTCGATCCAGTTTCGTGGCACCATCCTGGTCGGCGCCTCCGCGGTCGTTCCGTTCCGCGTGAACGTCGCCGAAGATGCGGTTGCAGCGTTCCCCGGCACCGAGGTGTTCGTGCAGACAGCGCAGATCGATGGCGTGAACGACGCCGGGGCGGCGACCCCGGTCTCTCCTTATGCAAACCTCACCGTCCTGTATCCGCAAGTTGATGTCGGTCTGATCAAGAGTGTGACGCCAAGCGCTGCCGTTCCGGCGGGAGGGCGTTCGGTCGTGCAGTTGCACGCGACCACGTCGAGCGACTCCGGATACGTGAGCCCGACCTCGATCTCGATCACGGATGCCATGACCGCCGCAGCGTTCGACTACTGGCGCGCGTTTGACGCCGTAGCGATCGCCCCGACCCAGATCCCGGCCGGCGCCACCCTTCTCATCGAGGGCACGACGGACGGCACCAACTGGACCACCATCTCCTCGACCACTGCCGGCGCGAGCGCGATCATCCACCAGGAGGCGCTCGTTGGCGGTACCGCCCTAGTCGGGTTGCGCTTCACCTTCCTCAACGCCGGTGGATTCGGTCAGGGCACGACAGTTCAGGCCAACATCGCGTTCGTCGCGCGCGCCACCCTGCGCGGTACGAGCGATCCGACGGCAACCGTCGGCGGCGATGTGTCGTACGTGAACAGTGCGCACGCCGATGCTCTCGGCGAGGTCGTGCTCGAGAATGGCTCGACCGTCAGCAGCACGGCGACCAGTGCATCGTCGGCAGTCGTCAAGACGATCCCTTCAGGACCGGGCGCCGGGCTGATGTTCAGCAAGGCCTGGGTTCCGGTCTCGGGCAGCACCACGGTCTCCTCGCAATCGGGGCTGCAACGCACGGCGCGATTGTCGTGGGGCTCAGAAATCGGTGGATACAGTTCCGCAGTTGTCGCGGATCCCGCCGATCCGACGGTGCCGGTCGCAACAACGGTGTTCCAGGCATTCGACCTGGTGAGTATTCAACCGATCAATTCGTCGAACGACCCATATATCGCTTATGACAAGGTGACGAACGTCGAGCTCTACGTCGGGGGCGCCTGGGTTTCGATTTTCGCCGAGGCCTGTCCTACGGGTTCGGCCTGCCTCGGCAAATTTCCGGGCTACACACTGTCGGCGCAGGAGAGCACCGACGCGACGGGCGTGCGCCTGACGTTCGCCGAGAACTCGGCAGCCCGTGGCAGTGACCCGCTCGCGCCGCCGATCGGCTCGGGAATCGCGAGCGGTCCCGACCCCCGCACGATCGATCTCACCTTCCAGATTCGC